>DASTVU010000573.1:0-15065 GCA_035758935.1 Pyrinomonadaceae bacterium
CCTCCGTGGCCGCCCTCGGTTTAACGTGTTCGCCAAACTCGAGACTGCATAAACCGAGGGCGGCCACGGAGGGCCGCCCCTACAGTACGTTCAATTCTTTCGGCAGGCTTCTCGCAATGCGTTAAACGTCACGACATTCAAATTGGTCTGCATCTGGCCGGGTTGATCGCGGAGGTAGCGCGAGAGGATTGCGGCGAGGTCTTCGTCCGACATCTTCGAACTACAGCTCTTGAGCCAGTTCAGATTCTCTTCGGGTGCTCCAAAGAACGGAGCGACAAGCATGCCGTTGATCTGACCCGTCACATAAGCACGCTTCTCGGTATCGCTCATGTCGAGATAGTCCTTGCCGCTAAAGAAACCCGGACCGATCTTGACTGTCTGTTGATTGGCGTAAACGTTGACGAACGTGATGAGCGCAAGTAGCGCAAGCAGACGTTTCATGAAGCCACGGATAACACGGATTTAAGGACGGATCAAGCATCACGCTACTTGATCCGTTCAAAAATCCGCGTTTATATGTGGCTTACATAGTGATCGTCCCACAGGCGATCCGGCCGCCTGAATTGCCAGACGGATCCGTCTTTTGATCATCCGCTTTCTCGTGAATGATCAACGACGTACCGCCATTCGCGAAGAGTGAGTTTGGACCATTGCCCATGTTGACATGCATGTCGGTGACAGTAGCGTTAGCTGTACCCTTAGCGCTAACGTTGAAGTTGTTCATGTCACCGGCGTGTGGACCTTTCGGGTTCTTCAAACCGTGCATCTTGTTACCCGGATTGAAGTGCGCACCTGCCGACTCAAACGTCGGCCCTTCACATCTTGCCGTCTGATGAAAATGGATTGCATGCATCCCCGGCGTGAGGTTCTTCAGAGCGAGCTTGATTCTGACTCCCTTGCCTGATTCCGACAACGTTGCCGTCCCGATTGACTCACCTTGCGCGTTCTTCAGTTCAACAGTATGACCGGTGTGCTGTGCAGCGACATACGACAGCAAACCTCCGATGATGGCTGCGGCAACGACCCACGTAATAAATGGTTTCTTTATCATTTCCCCCTCCTTGGTGTGAATTACATCAACTTAACATTTTCCGGTTTGAGTGCCTTTTGCTTCGGTGCAGGCGAACTCTCCGTTCGTCGCCGGCCCAGTGCCAGCAACGCTATGATTGCTGATAGCACTAAAAACCACAGCAACGGGCGCACACCTCCGAACAATCTTTGTCCCCAACTATAAGATCGATGCGACGCGAGCTCCGCGGTGCTTGCAGCCAGAGTCGATCCTTCGAGACGCGCCTTCGAGTGCTCGAGAATTGCCTTTAGACCCTCTACCGCCTTTTTCTCAACCACGCCTCTTTTGATCTTGCCGAAAGGACCTTCAAGACCGTCGGCACGTGAACGATTCTCATAAACAAGGTAAGCACCGTTCGGCGCATCCGGCACGCGTACGAATGCCGTTAGAGCCAGCGACGCGTTGAAGTAGTGGTTGGCATAGATCTGTTTCGATGCGATCAGCACTTGTGGGCCAACGTCGCGGTTGCGTTTGTAGATCGAAATATGATTGATGGCGATAACCGGTTTGAGACCAAACTTGATCTTGGACCACACGAGTGTGTCGTCAAGCAGTTGCAGGCCGGCTTTCGAATCATTAATAAACTCGTTGATGTAACTCGGCGCTCGGTCAAGCGCACGCTGTTCCGCCGCCAGACTGACCTGGTCTCGCTTGTCGCTGTACTCGATCAACGCCGCCTCGCCGCGCCCACGATAGTCTTTGACGTACTCAAACAGCATCTGCTTGAAGAGATTCGTGACTCGTTGTTCGCGATTCGCCCCGTTCCAATCGATCTCCCTGCGAAAGCGTTCGATCATGGCCGCGGAAAGTTTTATCTGGCACTCCCCGACTACACATTCTTTAAGATCTTCGATATCGCGTGGCTCGAGTGTGAGCGTTTCAAGATCGGCGAGTGACGGTTGGCCTCCGAAGGCGCCGATTTCGAGAATCGCGGCGTTGCTCTTCCGCGTCATGCTCTCGCGATACGACCGCAGAAACTCGTCAGCCCCGGCGCGAATGTTCACGAGGCCCGAAACTGCGATTTCGGCTCTATCTGAAGTTGGAATCGAGCGCACCACCGGCTGGTTTAGCTGGAGCGCCGCAAAATCTGTTTCCGCGATGGCAACTTTTTGGGCCAGTGCTTTTTGGAATTCGGCGCTGGAGCGGCTGGAACCTTGGGCCAGAGCCGAGCTTGTGGCAACGCAAGCCGCGAAGGTACAAAGAAGAACCTGATTACGCGTTATCATATGTCCCCTTGTTCATAACTGGGCCTTTCTTCTGCGTGGGTGAATTCTTTTGTTACGCAAAATACTCGATAGCAAAGCCCGTCGCATAAGTCGTGCCAAAGTGAGGGACAATCTGGGGGACAATATAGATAGAATAAAGTTCTAATCAGCACTAGTTTTGGCAAAAAGAAGGGGGTTAAAAATGGAGAGTGGAGCAACTTCTGAACTGGCGGCGTTGAAAACGCGCTTGCGTGCCACCTGGATAGCGGGGGATTTCGGCGAGATTGCGAAATATTACGCAGATCAGGCGGAGGATTTTGTAAAGCGGCTCGACTTAAAACCGGGAATGAAAGTACTCGACGTCGCGTGCGGTACGGGGAATCTGGCGATACCGGCGGCAAGAACCGGCGCGGATGTGACGGGAGTGGATATCGCACCGAACCTCGTAGAGCAAGCCCGCGAAAACGCAAAGCGCGAAGGTTTGAATGCAAAATTTGACGAGGGCGATGCCGAGGCGCTGCCTTATGCAGACGGCAGTTTTGACGTAGTGGTGACGATGTTTGGAGCAATGTTCGCTCCTCGTCCAGACCTCGTGGCGGCCGAACTCAAGCGAGTCTGCAAGCCTGGCGGTCTGATAGTGATGGCAAATTGGACACCGGCCGGATTTATCGGTCAGATGTTCAAAATCAATGCTTCGTATGTTCCGCTGCCCGCTGGCATGGCGTCACCGGTTCTTTGGGGTGTGGAAGAAACCGTGCGACAAAGGTTAGATGATGGCATCTTACAAACGGATGTTTTGCCTCAAAGCATACGATGGGTGTTTCCTTTTTCACCCGCGGAAGTCGTCGAGCATTTCCGCTTGTATTACGGTCCGACGCAAAAGGCGTTTGGTGCCCTTGACGAGGACAAGCAGGCCGCCTTACGAAAGGACCTCGAACAACATTGGACGACACACAATCGAGCGACTGACGGCACGACCGATGTGGATGCTGAATATCTGGAAGTGAGGGCCGTTCGCGCTTAATCACTTTGTAGGAAAGGGAAGGGTATGTTTCGAAGGATTTTTATACCGGCAATTTTTGGTATCACATTCATACTTTTCTCTCTCCAAAGTGCTGCCGCACAGAGTGTCACTCCACCGTCGCAGCCTCAAACCGGTCCGGGCGGTAAGCAGTACGTTCATTCGTCAGTAATAAAAAATCGGTATGGCAAAGGCGGGACGGAATACTGGATCTACGAACCCGATTCGCCGAAGCCGCGCACGGCGCCGGTAATCGTTTTCCTGCACGGTTGGGGTGGCATGAATCCTCTGTACTACGGCGCATGGGTTGATCACCTTGTGAAGCGTGGGAACATCGTGATCTATCCGCGTTATCAGGCCAGCTTGCTGACGGCGATCAAAGACTTCACGCCGAATACGATCAGCGCACTTAAGGACGCGGTTAATCGGTTGAAAACTGAGAAAGGGCACGTCACCGCTGACTTTAATAAGTTTGCGACTGTGGGGCACTCGCTTGGTGGTTTGCTGGCGGCGAATGTGGCAGCGCTAGCGGCTGAATCAAAGTTGCCGCGTGTGCGTGCGGTGATGGCAGTCGAACCAGGAATTACGGAGGCTCCGATCAGTGTTCCACTCGCTGATTTGAAGAAGCTACCGGCTGACACTCTATTGTTGGCGATTGCCGGAGATCAGGATGGATTGGTCCGTGACACTGATGCGAAGCGGATCTATTACGAGTCGACACGTATTCCGGAGGCGAACAAGGATTTTATCCTGCTCATTTCAGACTCACATGGAACACCGTCTTTACAGGCGAGCCATCGCGCGCCAACAGCTATGAATAAGGATTATGACAGTGGTGAAGGCGTAGGTGGTGGTCCCGCCGGAATTGGTGACGTACAGATCTCGCGACGTGTTCGACCCGAGACGATGCTAGTCAACGCGATGGATTATTACGGCACCTGGAAACTCTTAGACGCCCTAACCGACGCCGCCTTCAACGGCAAAAACCGCGAATACGCCCTGGGCAACACTCCTCAACAACGCTTCATGGGCCTCTGGAGCGACGGTGTCCCGGTAAAGGAACCAAAAGTCACCGACAAACCTTAGAAGCCACAAAAAGCACAAAAGGTATAGTTTGTGCCTTTTTGTGAAAACAATCGTGTCAATTCCTAACTTACAATCCGGCCGGGGGGAACGATTATGAATCTGGTTTGGCGAATTACAGGGATTTTGGTGTTGGCGGGGGTGGCGACGGTTTCGGGTTATGGGCAGGATGATAAGAAGAGTCAGACGACGACTGATAACCAGACGACTACTCAAGACTACGTATTTCCAACCGAGAAAGAACGTCTCAAACGTTATATCAACAACACGGTTGGACCATTTCGGCTGGTAAGAACCGCTGCGTCTGCGGGCATTGCTCAGTCGCAGGACAGTCCCGAAGAATGGGGCCAGGGGATGAAGGGCTACGGGAAGCGTTACGCTTCCGGATTGGCCCAGAATGCGATCCAGCAGACCGTGACATACGGTCTCGATGAAGCCTTGAATCTCGATACTGGTTTCAAAAAAAGCACACGTGAAGGTTTCTTTCCGCGGTTCAAAGATGCATTCGTTCAGAATGTGACCTCACGGAAGAGAAACGGTGATCGAGTAGTCTCTGTGCCACGAATCGCGGGAGTTTACACGGGCTCGATCGTGGCGAGAGAGACCTGGTATCCGGATCGATACAGTTACAAGGACGGTTTACGCAACGGCACTGCCACATTACTCGCCGGCTTCGGAATAAATTTGATTCGTGAGTTTGTGGTCAACTGGTAACGGTGTTGGGCGTAATTGTAGGAGTGGCCCTCCGTGCCACCCCTCTGTCGTAACCGCTTTTACCGCGCATCCACAGCTCGCGACGCAACACCTCCAAGACTGCTGCGCACCGTGATGTTTTGCGGATTGCTCGGCACGCTGAACTCCCCTCGATACTGTCCACCACCGCTATTGCTCAGCGTTCCAATCTGTACACCAGTTGCGGTATTGAAGACTCGCAACGTCGCGCTGGCACTCGTACTCGTCGCTTCGACCCGCAACGAGCGCTTACCAGAATCGAATTCGGCTCGCGTGATTCTCACGGTATCGGCTGCCGGTGGTGGCGGCGGAGCACTCGCGGGATTAATCGTCAGCGTTGCACTACGAGTCAGGCCATTGAACGCCCCACTGATTGTGGCAGTAGTCGTTGCAGTTACGGCCGTAGTGTTAACGGTGAACGTTGCTGATGACGAACCTGCCGCAACTGTTACAGATGGTGGAACAGTCGCAGACGCGCTGCTACTCGCCAGATTAACGACGGTTGCCGACGATGCTGCGGCGCTCAACCTCACAGTGCCCTGAACCGGATTGCCACCAACTACCGACGTAGCGCTCAGTGTCACAGATGACAAGCTGATTGGAGCCGGTGGCGGCGTCGTCGCCGGAGTCACTGTCACCGTAACGTCACGTCGCCCGAGTTGGTCATTACGCACTCTCGCGATCGCGCTTTGATTTGACGTGACGTTTCGCGCCGTTCCGTTGAATCTCACACTCGCCGTACCGGCAGGCATGAAGACACTTGACGGCACCGACAGTACTGCGGAGTTGCTGCTGGAAACTGAGAACGTAAACCCACCTGAAGGAGCAACACCCTGTGACAGACTGATTCGCAATTCTGTTAAGTTGCCGCTCACGACAGTCGACGGTGTTGCGGTCAGCGTTCCGAGCGCCGGTTGCACGACGACGTTTCCAGTCGAATTAAGCAAAACAGCGAGACCCGGATTTGCGCCAATGATCGGCAGTCCAACGTCTGGTCTGCCGTCGCCGTTGAAATCACCAGTGACAAGCGTTCCGCCGCCAACACTCGAGAGTGGAGGTGGTACCGCATAGAGCACCGGCGCGCGGAATGTTCCGTCGCCATTGCCGTTCCGTATCTCCATCAAACCCTGTGAGCCGTTTGCGAGCGTTATCGCAAGGTCCTGAATATTGTCGCGATTGAAATCAGCAATCACCTGAAACTGAGGCACACGCAGGCCAGGCTCCGTGAGAATTCTCGCCGGTTGAAATGTTCCGTCGCCGTTTCCAAGCAGAATTGCAGTTCGACTTCCGTTAGTGGGAATTGCCACTACCAGATCCTGAACCGTGTCGCCGTTGAGATCGCCGACGTCGACGTCAGTGCCATCAACGAAAAGTGAATCGGCCGTCAAAGTGATGGTAGGTTGTTGCAGGAATGTTCCATTGCCGACTCCGAGAAGTGTGTACACCCGCGACTGATCTCCCGCGATCGCGAGATCTTTAATCGTGTCGCGGTTGAAGTCGCCGATAGCGATGCGCGACATTCCCGTTCCCACTTCTATTTCAATCGGAAACTGGAACGTGCCGTCACCAAATCCCAACAACACCGTAATCGTACGGGCCGCCGTGCACGGACTCGTGAAGCACGAGATAGCATGGGCGAGGACCAAGTCGAGCCGCCCATCATTATCAAGGTCAGTGGCCACGACTGCCGGTGAATCGACGTGCGCCGTATTGATTTGAAAAGTTACGGGTGCATTGAACGTACCGTCGCCATTGCCTGTGAGTAGCGCAAGGCTGACATTTGGATCATTAATCGAAACAGCGAGGTCCACTCGTCCATCGCCATCAAAATCGCCCGACGTTAAATCCTGAGCTGGACCTCCAGCCGGAAACTGAACCCGGGCCCTGAAAACGCCGTTAGCATTGCCTAACATGACCGACGCTGAGTTGAGTCCCACGCCGGCAAGATCTGGCACACCATCGCCATTGAAGTCGGCGACGATGTGATTGTTTCCCAGTAATGGATAATCGGTTCTCGAAAAACTCTGAGCCGCGGCACTGATCTGAAAAATCAACAATCCGATTGCAATCAAAGCAACTGAAGCGAAATTTCTAGTGTGGTTCACGACCGTTCCTCCCCTGACAGTTCTTCCCCCCTTCACAGTGCGCTGCGAGTCTCAAGAAATACCGAATTGACGGAATGAAAATTTTGCTGTTTTCGTCACAATTACCTTGACGAACCTGGCGGGTCGTGCTTAATTTCCGCTTTCCCACACCAGCCGCATCTCGATCTCCCCAACGCTCCATACGTCTGCCCATAAGGAGGAGTACCGCCAACCATGCGAAACGCACACCTTCGCACGTCTCTTGTAATCGCATTGCTGATAAGCGCAGTGGCTTTCACCGCTTGCCAGCAAGTGGACAATGCAACTGCATCAACTGACAAAACATCCGCGGCCACCGGTAAGATCGCCATCACGACTTCATCGGAAGAAGCCCGCAAAGAATTTCTCGCCGGACGCGATCTGTCGGAAAAACTTCGCATCACTGATTCGATCGCTCATTTCGATAAGGCAATCGCTCTCGATCCAAACTTTGCACTCGCCGAACTCAGCCGCGCGAACGTTTCGCCAACGGCCAAAGAGTTTTTCGAGCACCTGAAAAAAGCAGTCTCACTTGCTGACAAAGCATCGGACGGCGAGCGCATGCTGATTCAGGCCAACGACGCGGGTGCCAACGCAAATCCGACTAAGCAGAAAGAAATTCTCGACAAACTCGTCGCTGCTTATCCAAATGACGAGCGCGCGCATTTCAATCTTGGCGGTTTTTACTTTGGTCAACAGGACTTCGCGCAGGCAATCACACACTACAAACGCGCGACAGAACTCGCCCCCGACTATTCCACCGCCTTCAACATTCTCGGATATGCATATCGTCAGAACGAGCAATACACGGACGCGGAAAACGCTTTCAAGAAATACATCGAACTGATCCCCAACGATCCGAACCCGTACGATTCGTACGCCGAGTTGCTCTTGAAGATAGGCCGGTTTGATGAGGCGATCACGCAGTACAACAAGGCCCTTTCGGTCAATTCAAACTTCGTTAACTCGCACTTCGGAATTGCCTCTGCTTTAACATACCAGGGCAAGATTGCCGAGGCGCAGGCCGAGTTGCAGAAGATGACTGACAAGGCTCGCACCGATGGCGAACGACGAACTGCGTTGTTCGGCCAGACAGTCGTTGCCGTTGATAATGGAAAGTTTGATCAGGCGCTTGCGGAAGTCGCGAAGCAATATGCGCTAGGAGAGAAGGCTAATGACGCGGCCGCGATGACGGGCGACCTTCAGTTGAAGGGCAACATCCTGCTCGAGATGGGAAAAGCTGATGAGGCGAAGACGGCTTATGAACAGGCATTGAAAACAACCGCCGATTCAGGGCTCTCACAAGCGGTCAAAGACAACACCGCGCTCTTTCATCATTACAATCTCGCTCGCGTGGCGATCGCCAAGAAAGATCTGGCTACTGCAAAAACTGAGACGGAGACTTTTCGCAAAGGCACAGAAGCCGCAAAGAATGCGAACCAGTTGAAGCAGGCACACGAACTCGCGGGCCGTATCGCGCTCGAAGAAAAGAATTACGACAACGCGATCGCGGAGTTGGCCCAGGCGAATCAACAAAACCCGCAGGTACTCTATCTCCTGGGCCAGGCTTACCAGGGCAAGGGTGACGCTGCGAAAGCGAAAGCCTCGTTCACGAAAGCAGCAAAGTTCAATTCATTGCCGGCGTTGAATTACGCCTTCGTGCGAACCAAAGCCGAAAAGGCCCTCGCCACCTAAGTTGATTAACCTACTCGGTACGTACTGTAGGGGCGGCCCTCCGTGGCCGCCCGTGGTTGGAACTCTCGGTTCAAGAAACAACGGCCTTCGGATTTGGCGAACACGATCACAAACCACGGGCGGCCACGGAGGGCCGCCCCTACAGTACGTTCGACATAGACCAGTTTGTTACTAACCCATGAGCCGGATCAGCAGTTTCCAGTACGACACAGGCAGACAACGTGCGATCAGAGCAATAGTCTTCGCGTCTGAGCCGACCAGCACGCGTGACTTTCGTCGTTCGATACCTTGCACAATCGTCTCACCGGCGATTTCGGGAGGTAGCCGCAATAGCTTCCGGTACTTCGCACGGCGTTGTGCGATCTCCTCTTCAGTAGTACCCGCCGGAACGCGTGCATTCTCCGCGATGGAGGTTGCGACCCCGCCCGGG
This sequence comes from Pyrinomonadaceae bacterium, assembly GCA_035758935.1. Taxonomy (GTDB): domain Bacteria; phylum Acidobacteriota; class Blastocatellia; order Pyrinomonadales; family Pyrinomonadaceae; genus PSRF01. The sequence goes on from DASTVU010000573.1 coordinate 9,359, forward strand.
TGGACCACCGTCACACCAATGCGCGACCCTTCGAGCTCGTGACGCAACGCCTCTGAGAATCCACGCACGGCAAACTTGCTCGCCGAATATGCCGCTTGCTCCGGAGGCGCGATCACGCCGTAAATACTCGAGAGATTCACCACCCGCGCATCGTCACTCGCGTGCAACAGTGGCATGAACGCCCGCGTCATCCGTACTACGCCCCAGAAATTAATCTCGAATAGCCACTCGAAGTCTTCATCCGACACTTGCTCAAACGTCCCACCTACTGCGACGCCGGCATTGTTGACCAGCAAATCTGCGCCGAGATGCTCAGCCGCGACAATACCCGGAAACTCAGCGACTGCGATACGGTCCGCGACGTCGAGCCTGTGGCGCGATACGCGCACACCAGAGGCTCGGATCAACTCTGCCGTGCCTGCCAATCCATCTACATCGATGTCTGCAAGCGCGAGATGACAGCCGCGACGTGCCAGCGACACAGCGATCGCACGCCCGATGCCGTTCGCGGCGCCCGTGATCACCGCCGTTCGACCGGCAAGGCACATGCGCTCAGCCACTGACTACCGCCTCTACTTCGGCGCCATGCGCAATCGACGCTGATCTAAACTCCATCGTGCCGTCTTCCACGCGACCGTACCGCATCATCGAAAGATCTCTAACGTAATTCTGATGCAGTCGCCACGGCGTCTTCGATCCCTGGCGCGGGAGTGTGTCCAGCGCGCGCAAAACATATCCGGAGTTAAAATCGATGACGGGAATCTCTTCGATATCAGAATCATTCACGCGTGGTGTGCAGACGTTGTAGCCGTAATGGTCCATGTGGTTCAGGAGTCTGCAAACGTACTCGGCAATGAGATCACACTTCAATGTCCACGATGCGTTCGTGTAGCCGACGGCAAAAGCGAGATTGGGCACGTCGCTGAACATCATGCCTTTGTACACGAACGTCTTTGGCATCACGACGGGGACGTCGTCGACCACGAGTTGCATTCCGCTGAACAGTTTCAACACGAGTCCCGTGGCCGTTACGATGATGTCTGCGTCGAGGTGTGTACCTGACTTGAGCAAGAGACCGTCTTCGGTAAACGTTTCGATGTGGTCGGTAACGACAGACACCCGTCCTTCGCGTATCGAGCGAAACAGATCGGCGTCAGGCACGAGACACAATCGCTGGTCCCACGGATTGTATGGCGGGGTGAAATCTTTGGAATCGTATTTATCACCAAGCTCGTTGCGCACGCCTCGCGCTATCATCCATTTGAAAACGTTGGGTCGATTTCGCGCGAGGTTGTAGAAGAACGTCGCCGCTAACACATTCTTCCAACGTGCCAACATGTATGCAGCGCGGTCGGGAAGATAGCGACGCAGTGCGTTCGCGATCTTGTCTTCCGCGGGACGTGAAACGATGTAGCTTGGAGATCGTTGAAGCATCGTGACGTGCGCTGCACGCTCGGCCATCGCAGGAACGAGCGTAACGGCCGTCGCACCGCTGCCGATCACCACGATGCGTTTGCCGGTGTAATCGAGATCTTCAGGCCACTTCTGCGGGTGTACTATCTTTCCGCGGAAGCTTGCGACGCCCTGCCATTCGGGTGTGTAACCTTTGTCGTAGTCGTAATACCCGGTGCAGAGGTAGATGAAATTGCAGGTTAGTTGGACCAACTCGTTATCTGGTCCAGTCTCGGCCTCGACAGTCCAGCGCGCACGGTCCGACGACCACGAGACACGCCGCACGCGATGGTTGTAGCGGATCAACTTGTCGATTTGGTAGTCGGCGGCAGTCTCGCGTATGTAGCTGAGGATCGCTGGCCCATCGGCCATCGCCTTGTTGTCACGCCACGGACGAAAGCGATAGCCGAGCGTGTACATGTCTGAGTCGGAACGAACGCCCGGGTATCGAAACAGATCCCACGTCCCACCCATCCTCTCGCGCCCTTCGAGTATCGCGAGACTCTTCGTCGGGCACTCGCGCTTGAGATGGCAGGCTCCACCAACCCCCGACAACCCTGCCCCCACGATGATGACATCCACGTGCTCCACTCTTGCCAAGTATACAGAGCCACAAAAACGCACAAAAGGCATAAACGGTTTGGCTGAAAAGTTTTGTCCTTTTGTGCTTTTTTTGGGCAAGCTTCTGATCGATGCCCAGGGACGACATGACTAAGCTGTGAAAGCTTCAGTTTTCTAACGAGTTTGCATCGTTAGTTTTCGCGGCTAACGGAAATGCTTCTTGGTGGATTCTTTTGTCAAGGTGGCCCAGGAAATCAAAGCAAGACAACTTGTTATTACGACGTTTAAGATCTGCCCCGTTAGGTCCTGCCCGCGCACATACCACAAAAGCAGAATTACGCAATGTTCCAACACCAACACTGTGACAGCCACAAGCCACGAAATTCTCGCCCACTTTCGTGCAAGTAATAAGCCGATACCAATGGTGGTTGTTATGGTGCCAATGCAAAGATTGAGTCCGATGACGTGCACGTGGAGCGATGAAGCGGACCAGGAAAGAAGTGATCCGAGGATTTGCAGAAGTGCATGGAACAAATAACTCAAGCCATAGAGGATTACGACCACTCCAAGAAGTCTGATTAATCTCATATCAGTATGAACGTAATCCCGATTTCGGTAGGGCGAATTCAATAGCCCGAAGAGAAAGCTGGTACTGGCGGAAGTGATCTTTGCAGAACAATAGTTGGTTCAGCAAGCTCGGTATTCCGAAAAGCTTTTTACGTTGGTTGCATTAGAGGGATCCTCGGTTTTCACGGGACAATTTGAACGATCCCAAATTGGTGAAAGTGGTGATCGAAGGAAAAAGCCACTTTGATACGCAGTTGTTCCATAACAACCTTACTTGTACAGTCAGTAAAGCTCCAATCCTTGTCGTCAAATTGTTCAAATGTCTTCCATGCAAGCATCAAATCAGATGAACTAATCTTGTGTATCTCCGCTAAACGATTCTCAAAGAACCGCTCGCCCAACAGTAGCGCACGTTTTCTCTCACCGCGAACTCTGAGCAGCGTGAGTGTTTCGTCAATTACATAATCTGTTGTGATCAACGGAGAATGATTTGCAGCAAGCCATTGCATAGCTATAGCATGATTGGAGTCGGTTGGTACTAGTGAGGCGTACCACGCGCCGGTATCGACGAAGATCATTTAAACGCTATTTTTTCGGATATAAAATCGAATCGTGTTCACAGCCGGCAGAGTCGTCAGTTGCGCCCTCTAGAGGTAGAGCTGCAATTTCGGCGAGGATTTCGGCCGCATTTCCATTAGCTTTAGGTTCTTCGTGCGTAATGACAATCAGATCGAGCCGTGCCCCCTCCGGTAACTCTAACGGCTGCAGCGGGCGAATAACGCCTTGTTCATAAACCGCTTCAATCTCTTTGGTCATCTGTGCTCCGAGTCGACATTATACACTGGTCAGGCTCGACCTAATCGCAGATATTTTGTTTACCAAAACGTTTTTGTCCCAACCGAAAATAATTGTGCTAGGTTGCTGGCACTCCACCAACAAAGAAGCGGGCCGATCTGTGCGGACACACAAGATCGACCCTAGAAACCTCGACCTTCTAGAGAACGGATGAAGCTCATGGAAAGTCATAGTAGCGCAACGCGCGTCCTCACGTAACAAGAACAACCAGAACCAACATGATAATGAATGCTCTTAAACAAAGAGCGCAGGCAGTATTGAACGACACGTCGATCGATCTGCAGAGCCGGGCGATTATTCGTTGTGCCTTAGAGACGAATGATCCGTGGCTCGCGAGACTCGTTCGTAGCGCCGATACGGGCGAATCGCCAGAGCAGGAGAACGGCGGAGACGATGGACACAGAGAGAAGATCGAAGCTTTGGCAGAGATAATCTGTGGCAGTGGCGAAGGACCTGCGGCGGCGTTATTCGTGCTTACGGGAATGATGCAAGTCTCGGCAGAGCCCAGTGTCATTGCGAACACGGTGAAGCATCTTGCCTTTACTCGTTGCGGTGAAATGAACGCATTCGGAATGGTTGACGCTCAGATTGTAGTGGTTGAACGCGAGTTGTTGAGCTGAAAATATCAAATAACGCCGTGAAACGCGTGGGCGGCCCGCAAGGGCCGCCCTTTCGCATCCCGCCCGAAGATCAAAATAATTTTTAATTGAGAACTTTTTGAGAACTTCATAAGGACTTTTTTGAGGTCCTTGCCGTACCTTGCGCTGAAGTTGGCCCAGAAAGAAACAGTATGACGCAAGTCTATCGACGTAAACGCAACAGCAAAACCTGGCATTTCTGCGCAAATTGCCGGCATTGGCCCAAATCAGACTACGAATCAACGACGGAGAAACCTAAAGCGGTCGAGATCTGCCAACAGTGCAAAGCGAAGCGTTTCAACCAGAACTGCAAATAGCGAACACGTGTCGCGCGGTGACAGGTTAGTTTTCGCAAATGCTGATTTGAATCTGCGAAATGATAATTGAGATCTCCCACAGATTGAGTGAAGCGGCCTTCGAAAGGAGTGCCATAAAGATCGACACAGCCTCATATGTGAAAGGCGTATGAGGCGGGGCATCACCGCGCAGTGGGGAGATCCGGTGGTGCCCCATTTTATCGCTGTGAGACCGGCAGATCACTCCGAGTAACGCCGCACATCCGTAACTCGCGTGGTGAGCTGGTAACCAGCACGTGTAAACCATTAGCAACGGGGTAGAGGGTAGCAAGAAATCCTGGTTATAATCCGCAGTATGACGTTATTCGATTTACTCATCTTGCTGATCGTGGCGGGGATTTGTGGAGCGCTGGGACAGGCGATCACGGGTTTCTCGCGAGGTGGTTGCCTCGTGTCGATTGCACTTGGTTTTGTTGGTGCGATCGTCGGACTGTGGATAGCTCGAGCACTCGGTCTGCCCGAGCTCTTTCCAGTGCGTATCGGCACGACCAACTTTCCGATTGTGTGGTCCATCATTGGCAGCGCACTGTTTGTGGCGGTGATCGCGTTTCTAACGCGGCGCCGCTGAACAATATTTAGCCACGGATTAACGCGGATTTAATATGAAGATAATCGGAATCGTAGTGCTCTGCCTGCTGACAGTGAATGCTGTCATTCCAAAAGATATTAAACCGCTGAAGGGAACTGCGCCTTACGGAGTAGAGAAGCGTCCGATGCCGGCTGGGCTTGTGATTGACGAGCTCCTGCCGAAAAAGGCCGGTCCTTATACTCGAATGTCTCTCGAAAAATCCGAACACCGCGGCGTGACGCCGACGAGAATTGATGTCAATGGTGAGTCGATCTACGCCGTGTATCGAGTGGGACCCAAAGAAGTGTTCGTTGAATTTTCAGTTTCGACTAGTCCGAAGACTGCACAGGAGACACTTCTCGTAGCAGCAGGAGATACCAGCGGAAAGTTTCCCAAGGATCCACGCGTTGGTTCGATCGGCACTGAACCGAGTTACTTGAAGGTCAACAAAAAATCGGGAGCGTTCTTCGGCTGGACGCGCGGCAAGTATTACTTTTCAGCCAGCGCGAAAGGTGGTGAAGCGGACCTCGACGCGTTCATGGAAGGATTTCCGTATTAGAGACATGCATCGGAGATCATCAACAGGATTCAATTGAGCTCAGGTAATCGGCTATGAGCTGTGCTGTCTGATCGGGCGGTGTAGAGCTTGTATCAAGCGTTAACGATGAATGGATTCGCGGATAGTTGAACGCGCCGCCTGCTTTTAATTC
>DASTVU010000574.1:0-7188 GCA_035758935.1 Pyrinomonadaceae bacterium
GGGGTAGGAATCGGCATCGCCGGTAAGCAACAACACCACACCTCGCGGGCGCAGATGTCGCTTGAACGACTCGACGAAATGATGCGGATCGATCACATGTTCAATCACGTCGAGCGCCGAAACGACGTCCGCCCGGTATTCGTGCGGTGCCGTATCGAGTGTGGCGTTAGCGACATCGAGATTTCTCTTCCTGGCGAGAGTTGCTCCGGTGGCACTCGGTTCCAGTCCCTGCTTGGACCATTCGTTCGACATGCACGAGAGAAAAACGCCATCGCCACAGCCGACGTCGAGAATCGTTCGTCCGGAGACATGTTGCTTCACGAACTCTTCCAGTCTCTTGTAGAACTGAACGTAGCGTGGATCGTTCTCCAGCGAATCAAAATAGGCAGCAGCCACGCGCTCGTAAGCATCCGCAAGCACGCGATCGTCCTGCCGCGCATCGTTGGCCCACAGACAACCGCACCCAGCACAACGGCGCAGCGCTAATTCCGGCAAACGTTTTCGCAACGTTGCATCAAGAAACGGTTCATCCAACGCGTCAGTAGAGAGGCGCATGAACGGATCTGTTTCTCGATCGCAAATCCGGCAGTTCATTGAGTTCAAACAAACGCTGACTGAAAACGCGCGGCCAGCGTGTCGATATCAAACTCGTGATCCAAGGCATTCTTTGCCCTCGCCAACGAATCCGCACCGTTTGGATTGCCTTCGACCCATTCCTCGACAAAAGCGTCCAGCGCTTGCGGATCGATCGTCGCCAGTCGTGGTGTCAGGTTGTACCGCTCGGCAACTTGAAACACTGCAGAATCTCCGGGCGCGTGAAAGAACACACTCTTCCCTGAGGCAAGGTATTCAGGAAGCTTTGTTGGCAGTGAATAAAGCGAGATGCGAGCCGAACGTTTGCAGAATGCAAGCGGCAGATACAGCAGGTCCGCGGCTTTCATTGCCTCGAGACACTCTGCGTGCGATCGACGGCTTAACAATTGGGTAGTTTTCAACGCGGATAACGGTTCCCGATGCTGTTCAGCAACTTCGCCCATCACCTTGAATTCAATCGTTTGTTGACGGCGTTGATCGTAGCGTTCGATCGCTTCGGCAAATGCGATAACGGCATCAAAGCGAAACACGTTGACGTCACCCGCCAGCATCACTTGTCGCGGTTTCTTGTGTCCGTTCCCTTCAGGTGTGAGCGAGCTCTTCGGTACGCCGTTGTGGACCACCGACCAACTCTTACCGAATGTCTGTTCATAATGCGCAGCCATCTCACGCGAGACTGCGAACCTCGTGTTAGCGCGTTCAATCGCTTCGCGGAGCAAGCGCTGCCGCCGGCGGGAGTATGGCAACTGGTGACACTCGTGATGCCCCTGCCAATCGTCCATCACGTAAAAGACGAAGTTTAGTTTTGAATATCGCCTGTGCAACGCAAGGGCTGCCCAAAGTATCCAGGGACTGACCGGCACCACGAGCAGGTTCTCGATCGAGTTTCTTTCGACAACTTCACCGAGCAATCGCACAGCCTGTCGCGCTGCCTTGAATTGTTGCGCTTTCAATAAAGGATAATAGGCAAGCCCGATCTGATTATTTAGCCAGCGCGGTCGCGCCGGCGAAGACAAACGTACAGATTGCGCTCTCTGCTTGTCCGCGGCCGGCGCGAGGTGACCCGGATGCGCACTCCAGAGCTTGTCACTCGGAACACCCCTGAATAAGTTGTAAAGCGTCTCCCCAAACCCGCTCGCATACCCGACCGGATAATCAGCGATGATCAGTGTGGGTTTCATCAGCGAAGATCCGTGGCCCAAATACACGATAGGAATCCACGAAGTCGCCCACTCCAGGCGCGTGGCAAATCAGGCCTTGATATCCCGTGTCGCAGGCTCGCCAGCTCACTCAAGAATTGGACCGACGCCCAAAGACCAATGTGCGCCAGCGCGGCGTAGCGGGTCTTGCCCATCGTGATCGTCAGGATCCCAAATCGAGAGCGCATCGAGAGATATTGATGTTGATCCAATTGCTCCCGCCCGCTTGGAGCCTGATGATGAATACACTTCGCCGCCGGTACATAAAACACTTTCCACTTCCGGCTCAAACGATAACCAAGATCGAGATCCTCACCGGGAGAGCTCCCCGTGAAAAACGATGCGAAACCACCAACCGATTCGAATGCATCGCGCCGCAGCGCACTCGCGCCTCCGCCAATCCATTCGCACGGTATCGGTTGTTCGGCTGTCGTTGGAAATCCGTTTGGGAGGGCTGCTCCAATCAACTTGCCGGGCTTAAGTCCTTCGACCTGACCATGCAGCAACCGCCGATACAGACGCCAGAAGAACGTTGGTGTCGCCATCGGTTGATTGGTGAGCCTGCCCATCGTGGCGCCCACTGCGGGATCGGTCCAGATCGGCTGGAAGAGTTCTTCCACCCAATGCAAATCAACCTCAACGTCGTCGTCGATTAGAAGGAGATAGTCGTGCTTTGCCTGTGCGATTGCAAAATTGCGCTGCCGGGCGCAGTTTCGTTCCGGGTGGTGAAAGTAGCGAACTTCAAATCCGGCTTCGCGCCAGCGAGGATCGTTCGTGACGGTTAGAGTTTCTGAGTCACTACCGCAATGAACCACCACGACTTCCGCGATACGAACTGTCTGTTTAGCGAGACGCTCAAGACAAAGCCGCAGCAGTTCGGGTCTACCAACCGTGGCGATGATTGCAGACACCGGTTGCGTCATTCGACTCGTCTCATCCAAAAACTCGAAGAGTTATTGTCAGCGTTGGGCCAGAGACGCGCTGCGCTTTCGTTGTGTTCAAGACAGAGCCAATGATTCGCTAGCTGCGGTGCAAACGTTTTATTGAATGAGAGAAAGGCTTCGAGCAGGTATTGTTCGTTCAACGCAAGCCGCCGGTTGATCAGCCACTCGGCCGGATAATCGTGCGGGAAGAAGATGTCGTGTACGTGTACCCAAACTCCACGCGCGAGACGAGGCAGAATCTCGAGAAACTCGTAACAGACGTCGCTGCGAAACTTGACCGTGTGGCTGGAATCGATGAAGAGAATGTCGTTGGCTTCGAGAGTCGAGAAGAAATCGACGTTCATCTCCTCGACGCGCTCTTGAATTAGTTCAACATTTGAGCCATTGAGTCGCTCAGGGTACGGTTCGATGCAAGTTAGCTTGCCTTTGCGGTTCGCAGCCAGAGCTTTGGCGGCAATCTGCGTTGAATATCCACCACCGATTTCGATGATTCGCTGCGGTTGCAAGTGGCGGATCAGAGCGTAATAAACAGCAGCGTCGAGTCCTCCAAAGAAAGCGTTATCGAAATCGAACTCGGGTAACTCGTCACGATACTTCGCAAGTTCATTGACGAGCGCTAGCTGCTGCTCCCAGCGGAAATCTATGCCGGGATAAGTATGACGCTGGTTGATCTGCTCGGAAGTGATCGAGCCGAAATCGGGAAGCGGTTAGTAATAGTGGATGGGGCGAATGTGATAGCCCCAACCATCGGCGATCTCGGGACGACTCTGGGCCAGGAATAAGAGATGATGCGCAGCCCGCCTGGGAACTGTCCTGAATAGAGCGAGCGCGGTACGATCCAGGAGAGACTTCATTTCTGCCACAAAAAGGCACAAAAAGCGCAAAAGGCATCAATTATCGTTTCTGTGCTTTTTGTGCTTTTTTGTGGCCAGATCATAAACGATAGACGTCGAGCATCCATTCGGCCGTGAGTCGCATTCCGTCTTCGAGACTGTAGGAGTTCTTGTGATCCAGATCTCGAACTGACTTAGACGTGTCCACTTGCTTGAGTTTCGTCGTCAAGATCTCCGACTCGGCATAATGCACGAGAGAGCGATTTGCTCCGGTTACTTTCAACACTACGTCAGACAACTCTTCAATCGTGTGCAGGTCGTTGCCACCAATGTTGTAAGTCTCACCGGACCTGAAGTTGTTGGTGATGTTTGCCAGCGTCCGCACGGTATCGGCCAAATACGTTGAGGTGCGCGAGTGTCCTCGGAAGACGGTCCATGGCAACCCATGCAAAGCGCAGTAGAGAAAGCGGCAATTTACCGATCGATAAGGACTGTAATACTCCCCGGGTCCATACGTATTGAACAATCGCACCACCACACTCTCAGAACCGTACTGCGCCGCAGAATTCCGAATCTGCATCTCGTTAACCCACTTCGTCATCGCATAGTCGTTGAGCTGTTTGATCTCATACTGATCCATGATTGTCTCGAGCATGATCTCGGGCCAGTCGCCATAAACCTCCGACGACGAGAAGTGTATGAGACGAAATCCGAGCCGCTCCTGTAAGCGAATGACATTCTTAGTGCCGATGGCGTTGGTGCGCCACAACGTCTCATAAAAGTCTTCACCGTTCCACCGTCCGAACTCCGCCGCGCAGTGATAGACGTAATCAAACGGCCCACACCGTTCAAAAACACGCTCGATCTGGCGAAAGTCTCCGACATCGCATCGCGCATACAACGGCACTTCAACATCCGTGCGCAAACTAAACCCGATCTCATCCGCCTGGTGTTGAAGATCACAGGACACTACGTGATGTCCACGCTTGCGAAGTTCCGAGATGAGACCTGCTCCGACTGTTCCCAGTCCGCCAGTTACGAGGATCCGGAGTGCGTTAGACTCGTTCATCGGTGATCGAACTGCCCCACGCCTGCGCTCTCAAGCCGACCTTTCCAAACCAGTGGTCCAGCTTTCGGCCTCCATAAACCTGGGTTTCGGCAATCTCAAATTGATATGAGTGTGGAACGAGCTCTAACTGGTCGCGGAAGTTCTTCAAATAAACTTCCAATTGATAGGGGCCTGACAGCAGAGGCAATGACTCAATTGTGAATCCCAACTCACAAACCTCATTCGCCTGTATTGGTGCCGTGACGGAAAAGTCCCTGGTATCCAGGCTCGCGAGCCGGCGTGATTCCAATGTGAGAATAGAAACAAAGAGACACGGATCCGGGATCGGAGTCTTGGGGATGAACTTGACGCTGATCCGAACCGGATCGAATGTCTTGATGACAGGACTGTTCTCAGATCTGATATCGACTGAAGTTACTGTGAACGTAGGAGTCTCTACAATCTCGTCCTGAGGTTCGTCACCAACATTGGCGAGATATTGATCGATCGTGCGATTCGCTTCACCCTGCGCCACCAGCTTTCCATGGTCGATAACGACAGCCTGCTTGCAGATATTCCGCAGCGCCGACATGTTATGACTGACGAACAGAATCGTGCGGCCATGCTGCCCAATTTCGTTCATACGCTGAAAGCATTTCTTTTGAAAGAGCGCATCGCCAACGCCCAAAACCTCATCGACGATCAAGACTTCTGTTTCCATGTGCGCCGCCACCGCAAACGCCAGGCGCATGTACATCCCGGTCGAGTAACGCTTTACCGGCGTGTCGATAAACTTCTCAACTTCAGCGAAAGCGACAATCTCGTCGAACTTGCGAGCGATCTCCGTCTTACGCATGCCGAGTATCGCACCGTTGAGAAAGACATTTTCTCGGCCAGTCAGTTCAGGATGAAAACCCGTACCAACCTCCAGCAACGAGCCCACACGCCCGTAGACTCTTGCGCGTCCTCGCGTAGGTTTAGTGATTCGCGAGAGGATTCGGAGCAGTGTGCTCTTCCCTGCTCCATTACGGCCGACGATACCAACGACGTCGCCCGCGTCGACCTCGAACGAAACGTCGTCGAGAGCCCAGATGTGGTTGTGGTCGATTGCTAATTGACTGGCGGGAGGGTGATGGCCGTTTGAATTACCGTGCCCATTTCGCGACGCGCGAAGGCGTCGAAACGGCGCGGTGGCGGCATCGGAGATGACATCGCGCAACGCCTTGTAGCGCTCGTGTGCGGCTCCAATTCGATATCGCTTGCTCAGCCCTTCGCAACGGATCGCGAGATTCGACATCAGACAATATCGGCGAACTGCTGCTCCAGGCGACGGAAGTAGTAGAGACCACCTACGAGCAGCATCAACACAACGATTACAGAGATTAAGAGCGGCAGTCCCGGCGACTCCGGTTTACCAAGCAACGCCCAACGAAATCCATCAACGACGCCAACCATCGGGTTGAGCCCGTAAAGCACTCTCCATTTTTCCGGAACGATCGAACTCGGATACGCAACAGGCGTCGCAAACAACCAGACCTGGACCAGGAAGTTGATTGTGTAACGAACGTCTCTGTATTGCACGTTCAACGCCGAGAGCCAAAGACCGACGCCCAATGCGGCCATCACCGCCAACAGGACGAGTGCCGGAACAGCGAGAATCTGCCAGCCCGGTACAATGCCATAAAACACCATCATCAGGAGCAGAATCACGAATGCGATGGCAAAGTCGACCACGCCCCCAAGCACTGCCGATATCGGAACCACAAGACGAGGAAAATAGACTTTCGTAATCAGATTCTGATTCCCCACCAGACTGTTACTCGACTCCGTCAATGCGTGCGCAAAGAGCTGCCAGGGCAACAGCGCACAGAACGTGAACACCGGATACGGAACTCCGTCAGAAGGAACTCCGGCCAACCGGCCAAAAAACAGGCTGAAGACAAGCATTATGAACAGCGGCTGAATGATGACCCAGATGGCCCCGAGTACAGTCTGCTTGTAGCGCACTTTGATGTCGCGCCAGATGAGGAAATAGAGAAGCTCGCGATAGTCCCACAGCTCGCGCAGACCAATCGACGGCCAACGAGTTGAGGGCTCAATGTTAAAAGTAGGAACCGTGCGGACGTTTTGCATGAAATCTGTGTAATCTGTGGCTATGCTTTCCCGTAATACTTCTGCCCGTAATAACTCTGGTAGTAATAATAATCGTGAGACTGGAGATTGACGTTGTTGAGCACCACTCCGAAGATCTTTGCGCCCACATCGGTCAATAATTGCTTAGATCGCCGCACGATGTGTCTCGAACTCTTGCCTCCATGGACCACGAGCAACACCCCATCGACCATCGACGAGATCAACACACCATCAGTGAATGAGCTAACCGGCGGCGAGTCGACAACGACGTGCGTGTAATTCGCCTGAAGTACCGTCATCAGCCTGCGCATTTGATCCGATCCCAGGAGTTCAGCGGGATTCGGCGGAATTGGACCAGAAGTCAAAACGTTCAGACCGCTCTCTTCATCGTGTCGCACCATTGTTAGCATGTCGTCTTCTGAGGTCTCACTCGAAAG
>DASTVU010000575.1:0-3540 GCA_035758935.1 Pyrinomonadaceae bacterium
CGGAGGGCCGCCCCTACAGTACGTTCAAAGCTTTACATGTCAGCGGTTGGATTAGCACGGTTAAGCACGAATCTTTTTAACCGAGTGGCGCCTGTTGCTGAGATGGCTTCAGCCAGCAGTGTGATTGCGGATTCACAGCGGGCTTCGCTTTCGTGTGAGGAAGAATCTGCGAAGAAGATCGCTCTGTCGGTTGTTGGAGACAAAGAAACTCGTGCCGCATCACGATGATTCCAGGCCCAGCAAATGATGCCGCCGTCGTCCGAATAAACAACCACTCCCGGAGTGGCGATCAGTGGGGTCGTGTCTCCGATACCAAGAAACGGTTCGTTTTCTTTACTCAACCGAATGTCGATATCACCCTGGACCGTTTCCAGATCGTAAGCACCCATCGGCACCATCTCGATCAGACTGACGTAACAATAAAGATTGACCAGCGGGAGACTTGTTTCAATTATCTCCTGCTTCAAAGCTCTTCTGTATAACTGTTCGATCGAGGAGCGATATTTACTCGGCTTCACACCGAATCGTTGAAAAGCATTTCGCCATTCTTTTACGGCCGGCGAATCTAAAACAGTCTCAGACGTGAAGCCACTGGAAGCGACGCTCTCGATGGCTTTCTGTTTCCACAGAGCCGCGACTGCCGGATCGAACTTAGCAACACCCTCGAAGACAACTCCATGCACACTCGCTTCGGGAAACATTTCAAACAGTTCCTGGTTACAACGTACGATCATTTTCTCTCCTGTGTGAATAATAGTATGGCCACAAAAAAGCACAAGCAACACAAAACCTTGTGTCACTTGTGCCTTCTTGTGTCGGTAGGTGGAACGCGACTAGCGCTGACGACTGATTAAGGAATTCAACTCCTGCGACATGGCCCAAAGCAGACGAGACCGATCCGAGTGGAGAAAGAAATGATCTCCGGGAAAGTTTCTGAGTATAAAGGCGGCGGCAGTTTGCACGCGCCATCCTTCGAGATCCTGCCGAGTTACTTCCTGGTCCTGAAGTCCACCGCAAGCCGTAATCGGAAAGCTAAACGGCGGCTCATCAGTGTATTCATACATTTGCAACAACTCGAAATCGGCGCGCAACATGGGCAGCATCAACTGCAACAGCTCCTCATTCTCCAGCACTTCGCTCGGCGTGCCGTTTAGACGCCGGATCACGTCGAGGAACTCGGGTTCGGGAAGATCGAACGTGACCGGGTCAGCGTCCTTGATCTGTGGCGCGGTGGCACCCGAAACAAAGAGATGCGATGGTTGCGGGCTAGCTTCACGTCGCAGCAAACGCGCTAGTTCGAAACTGATCAGAGCGCCCATGCTGTGGCCGAAGAAGCAGAACGGCTTGTCTAACAATGGCTCGATGGCGTCCGCGATGCCGCGCACCAACGGTTCCATGCGAGTAATCGGTGGTTCTTTGATTCGTCTTCCTCGCGACGGAAGTTCGATCGCATAAAACTCGATTTCCGCCGGAAGTCCGTCAGGCCAGGTACGAAAGACTGAGGCTCTGCCGCCTGCGTACGGAAAGCAGAAGAGACGCATGCTCGCGCGTGGATTCGGTTTAGGACACGTGAGCCAGTTGCTTATTGGTGGTGTCACGATCGCGTGTGATGTTGTCATAATGAGTTCGGCGCTAGCAAGATAGCGAAGAACAAAAGCAGAATTCTTTTCTCACACTGCTGCCATCATCTGCTTGAGATCTTCGTCAGACATATCTCGCAGTTGCTTGACGATTTGCGCGATGTCTTCGACCGCATTTGCATCGCCGTCGTAAGCAAGCGTTAGCGCATCGACAAGACCGAGCACGGTTGGTGTTTCGAATAATTTGTGTAGCGGCAGATCGACTCGGAAGATTTTTTGCACGCGGCTCAGCAACTGTGTTGCCAGCAACGAATGACCGCCGAGCGAGAAGAAGTTGTCGTTGATCCCGACCCGCTCAACGCCGAGCACTTCAGTCCACAAGTCTGCAACCACTTCTTCGGCCGCCGTGCGTGGCGCAACGTACTCCTTAGCGCTTTGCACTGGCGATGCTTCGCGGGCAAGCTCCAGCAACTGTCGCCGATCGATCTTGCCGTTGGCGGTTAACGGCAATTCGTCAAGCGTCATAAAAAACGCCGGCACCATGTACTCCGGCAGTCGCTCCCGTAAAAACTCACGCAACTCGGTTGTGTTCACTTCATCGTCAGCGACAACGCAGGCTATCAACTGTTTATCGCCATTCTCCGCGTCGCGCGCTACGACCGCTGCCGCACGTAGTTGCTCGTGTTGCGCCAGCGCGCTCTCGATCTCTCGCAACTCGATGCGATGCCCGCGCACTTTCACCTGGTGATCCGCTCGCCCAATATATTCAACTCGTCCATCAGCTAAATACCGCGCCAGATCTCCGCTGCTATAACAACGCGCTCCCGCCAGTCCACTGAAGCGATCCGGAATGAAGCGTTCCGCGGTCAACGCCGGCCGCTGCAAGTAACCACGCGACACTCCCACGCCCCCAATGAACAGCTCGCCCGTGACGCCGGTCGGCACCGGCTGCAACCACCGGTCGAGGATTTGAAGCTGCGTGTTCGCGGTGGCTCGCCCGATGCTCTCGAAAGGTCCCTCACCTTTGCCATTCACTGGCTCGAGGCTGGAATAGATCGTCGTCTCAGTTGGACCATATCCGTTCCATACGGCTTCACTACGCTCGCCAATTTGCTGAGCCAACTGCCGCGATAAGGCTTCACCGCCGCACAGCACCCTGTACTTCCCGCGCCTGTTCCAGTCCCCGCTTTCCACCAGCATCCGCCAGAGCGATGGCGTCGCCTGCATCACCGTGCTTTGCCCCAGCCGCTGGAGCAGTTTCACGGGTACCAACAGTTCCTCACGGCTCACCAGCTCCAAACAAGCCCCGGCGATCAGCGGCAAGTACATTTCCACCGCAGCGATATCAAAACACAACGTCGTTATGCCCAACATGCGATCCGGCGCGGTAATCGCGAGGTGCTCGCGCATCGAGTGCACGAGGTTTGTCAGCGCGCCATGATTGACCATCACACCTTTTGGACCACCAGTAGACCCAGATGTGTAGATCACGTAAGCCAGCTGCTCTCTGTCGATAGTTGTATTCAGATTGGTTCTTTCGTGCTGCGCGATTAATGACCAGTCCCAATCGAGACAGACTACCTTTTGGCCGTGGGCCAGTTTTTGACCGTAGGCCAGCCCGGTTCGCTCCAGCAGGTGGCCCTGCGTTAACACGACTGACGCTTGCGCATCCTCCATCATGTAACTCAGGCGCGACTGCGGGTAATCCGGATCGAGCGGCAGATACGCGGCGCCGGCTTTGAGCACGCCGAACAATCCGATGACCATCTCTAAGGACCGGTCTAACGCCAATGCCACGAGAGAATCTGGCCCAACTCCGAGACTCAGCAGATATCGCGCCAATTGATTCGCACGTTCGTTCAGTTCGCGATATGTTAATTGTGCGTCGCCAATACTTACCGCCACTGATTCGGGCGTTTCCTCTACTTGCCGTTCGAACAGTTCATGAACGCATTCGTCC
>DASTVU010000576.1:0-2725 GCA_035758935.1 Pyrinomonadaceae bacterium
GCTCATTGTTGTCGTGATAGCCGCCAACCGTGATAACTAAAGGCGAATTTGCGGGTGGAATCGAGCGCGCGTCATCCGAATTCCCGGCCGCCGCAACCACAACGATCCCGACTCTGATCGCTTCTTCCGCTGCCTGATCGATGATGCTTCTGGTACACGGAACGTCCTCATCACCGCCGAGTGAAATGTTCAAAACGCGAATATTGAATCGCTCACGGTTTGCAATAATCCACTTAATCCCGCGGGCGATATTCTCCTCAGTGATGCGCCCATTCCTGCTGACTTTCACGAGCACAAGTTGCGACTCGTTGGCGAGACCTTTGTAGACCCCGTCGGATAAATAACCATTACCTGCGGCCACTACCGATGTCTGCGTCCCGTGCCATTGCCACGACTCGGCCGGCCCGCTAGTAGAGAGCGCCACTCGTTCTTCAGTGATGTCTTTATAAAAAAGGACGCGATTGCTGGTTTCAACCAGATCCGGATGCGGATAAAAACCCGAATCGAGAAAGGCGATAGTCACGCCTTTGCCCGTGTATTGCGGATCTGCATTCAGTCTCAGTCCGGTTGGAATCACCGCAAATCTGTTCGGCGTGTGTAGATGGTCGTGAATTACGGCACTCATAGTTATCCCCGATTGTTATGTCGGAGATCGCTTGAAGAACCTTACAGATCAATTCTGATTGGTGAGGTTACGCTTGATTCGTTCGCGGGCTTCGGAAGAGAGTGTAGGCGCAGAAACCGATGTGAAGTCAGATTCAGCCGCTTTCGCGCGTGCGGCATCGCGAATGATGTGCAGGTGCTCCATGTACCACTGACACCACGCGCAGATCCATAAATGTAGTTTCAGATTAATACTTTCGCGCGGTGTTAGCTTGCGCTCCAGCGACTGAGAAATCGTTTCGACCATCTGCTGGCACGGCGGCAATCTCCGCAAAAGAAAATAGCGGATCGAATGCTGGAGCTTGTCGTAAGCCTTCAAAGCCATGCGTTAGCGTTCCGGTTGTTTAAACCAATTCACCTCGAGACAATTCCGCAGATGCAAACGTGCACGATGAAGCATAACCCATAAGTTGTTTGCCGAGATATTCAACAGCTCACAGATCTCGTCACTCTTCAACCCATCAACCTCACGTAGCGTGAATACACTCGCAGTGCGTTGCGGCAGCGGTGCGAGGCAATCACTGAATACTCTCCAGAAATCAGTTCGCTCGATCAGTTCGGATGGCGTAGCTTGCCAGTCAGTCGGCGCATGATTCGGATCCCAGTGACCAGTCCATTGCCCGGACTCACGAAACAGTTCGGTATGTTCAGAAGCTTCGTCTTCGCCTTCACCGACGGGTGCTTCGCGTGCAACACGACGGAAGTGATCGGTGATCTTGTGCTTCATGATGCCGACGAGCCATGTGCGTTCAGAGCCGCGGCCCTGAAAGTTTTCATAAGCCTTGATCGCGGCGAGGAATGTTTCTTGAACCACGTCTTCGGCGGCAGTTTGATCGCGGAGTCGAAACACGGCGTACTTGAAGAGATAGTCGCCGTGCTCGTCGAGCCATGCAGCGCAATCGGGTTGTTTAGCGGAAGATTGTGTTTGCATCCACAGATTACACAGATTTCTTTATATAATCCGTGTAATCTGTGGATTGTATAAAACGTCGCGGATAATGGTCCAGAAATGAAGTGTCGTGATTGCGGAAATCAACTCGAAGAGAATGCACGCGGCTGTCCGCGTTGCGCGAGGAATGTGGAAGCTGAGCGAATGATCGATCGCTTCATCTGGCAGCGCCTCGTGCCTTTGCTGATCTTAGTCTTACTGATCACAGCCGGAGCGATCTTCCTGTGGCGTCGTTAGGGAAGTCGATTACTAACTGCCTTTCGGGTAAACAAAGCGATCGGAACTCCGATCAAGAGAGCATGCACGATGATGCTGAGCGCAACCCACAGCGTTCCTCCCGAACCGCCTCCTCCCGCTCTTGAGAGCGGCACGACGATGTAGTTCATCACGCCATATAGCACGAGTCCGTATGCGGCGCCGAACAGGAGCGGTCGTTCGACGAGGGGTGTCCATCGTCGGGCGACGACGTAGTACGCGATCGCCATCATCGTAGCGATGAAGTAGTGAAGGAACAGACCCAGCGCCGCCGATGCTGCGCCGCTCGTAAACGCAGCCGCACCAAGTACGCCTTTCGCAACAGACTGGAAAATTCGTTGTGGCGGCACGCCGGCCTTCAGCGCCCAGAACACGCACGCATAGGTGATATCAAGTGTCCCCACGACGAGTCCGCCGATTAACACGTAGACGAAGGCTCGCGTTCGAT
This sequence comes from Pyrinomonadaceae bacterium, assembly GCA_035758935.1. GTDB lineage: Bacteria > Acidobacteriota > Blastocatellia > Pyrinomonadales > Pyrinomonadaceae > PSRF01. Next base: position 2,316 of record DASTVU010000576.1, read on the forward strand.
TCGCTGCCGAGATCTGTTCCATCCTCCGCAAGTTACACACAAGATCGGACTGGTGCAATAACCAATTTCATCAATTTTGACCAGTCCAATCCGCTCGCGCTACACTGCAATTGATGGAGTTCCAGGTCAATCTTATCGGCCGAAAAAACCTGAGCGGTGAAATCTACCGACAGATCCGGAATGCGATTGGTGATGGACGTCTGCGACCAGGCGATTGCTTGCCGGCAAGTCGCGATCTGGCCCAGTCGCTCAAGGTTTCTCGCACGACTGTCACGGTTGCGTACGACAGGCTCGCGGGCGAAGGTTACCTGATCTCGCGTGTTGGTGCGGGCACCTACGTCAACAACCAGGTTCTTCGAATACCGCGCGAAGAGAAAGTTCCTCGCGTAGACGGTTCACTGAAACCACGA
>DASTVU010000577.1:0-9185 GCA_035758935.1 Pyrinomonadaceae bacterium
CGGCGCGTCTCGAAAAATGGGCCGAACTCGACCTTTATCGCCTGATTCGCCGTGCGGGTGAAGGCCGTGAGAAGTTCATTCTCCATGATGGTCCCCCATACGCGAATGCCGACATTCATCTCGGCACGGCGATGAACAAGATTCTTAAAGACTTCGTCGTCAAATCGCGCACGATGATGGGCTACGACTCGCCGTACGTTCCGGGCTACGACTGTCACGGTCTGCCGATCGAGACACACGTCGAAAAGGCGCTCGAGAAAAAGGGCAAGAAGAAAGCGGATCTAAACGTCGAGACCTTTCGCAGGATCTGCCGCGAGCACGCAGAGAATGCGTTGAAGAGCCAAACACGCGACTTCAAACGGCTCGGCATACTCGGCGAGTGGGACAATCCATACCTCACGATGTCGAACCACTACGAAGCCGAAACGGCGCGTATGTTTGCGCGCTTTGTCGAGCGAGGTTGGGTTTACAAAGGCGCGCGGCCCGTTTACTGGTGTCTCAAGGACCAGACCGCGCTCGCGGAAGCTGAAGTTGAATATCACCAGCACACGAGCCCATCGGTTTACGTGAAGTTCCCGCTCAAGAGCGATCCGGCATTGATCGACCCGGCGCTCGCGGGGCGCAAGGTTTTTGTCGTGATCTGGACCACGACACCGTGGACGTTACCCGCAAACCTCGGTATCGCTGTGCATCCTGATTACGAATACGCGGCATTTGAGTATGGCGACGAGGTCTACATTGTGGCCAGTGATCTGGTCGAATCAGTTGCCGCAAAATGCGATCTCGGTGCAGCGCCGAATGTGATTGCGCGCTTTCAGGGTTCGAAACTCGATCGGCTCGAGTGTGGTCACGCGTGGCTCGATCGCCCGTCGCTGTTGATGGTTGGCGAGCACGTTACGCTCGGCGGTGAGGCTGACGCAGAAACTGAACTCGACGTCAGCGAGGCTCAAAAGAAGTCCGACAGCAAAGCCGGAACCGGTTGTGTGCACACGGCGCCGGGTCATGGTCACGACGACTTCGTGATCGGCAAGAAATATGGTTTGGAGATCTATTGTCCCGTCGACAATGCGGGACGATTCACGCCCGAAGTCGAACACTTCGCCGGTCAACGAGTGTTTGATGCAAACGATCCTATCGTTGAATTCATGCGCGAACGAGGCGTGCTGCTTTTCAGTGAAAAGTATGAACATCGCTACCCACATTGCTGGCGCTGCAAGAATCCGGTGATCTTTCGCGCGACGCCGCAGTGGTTCATAGCGATGGACCAGGTCCACGCCGATCTCGTCGAAAAAGATGAAGACGGCCGCGACCGGAGCAACTTCACCGACAACTTGTCCGAAACACCGTCGGTGTCACTACGCGGAGGTGCGCTCGCGGAGATCGAGCGCGTTAACTGGATTCCGGCGTGGGGCGTCGATCGCATGCGCAACATGTTGAAAGGAAGGCCTGACTGGTGTGTCTCGCGCCAGCGCGTCTGGGGTGTGAACATTCCCGTCTTTTACTGCGCGCGATGCAATGAGGCGGTTTCGGATCCGGCCGTGATCGATCACGTCGCCGACATCTTTGAGCGTGAGTCGGGCGATGCATGGTACACGCGCAGTGCAGAGGAGTTGCTGCCCGAAGGTTACACCTGCAAATGCGGAACGCGAGAGTTTACTAAAGAAAGTGACATTCTCGACGTGTGGTTCGACAGCGGCACATCGTCGATCGCTGTGTTGGAAAATCGCGAAGAGCTACGCTGGCCCGCGGATGTTTACCTCGAGGGTGGCGATCAGTTTCGTGGTTGGTTCAACTCTTCGTTGATGGTCGGAATTGCGGCTCACGATCGCGCGCCGTACAAAACCGTGATCACACACGGCTGGACGCTCGATGCGCAAGGGCGCGCGATGCATAAGTCAGCCGGAAACGCAGTCGAGCCTGACAAGGTCATCAAACAATCGGGCGCCGAGACCATTCGTCTGTGGTGTGCGTCGTCAAACTATTTCGACGACATGCGCGGGTCGGACGAAATCCTGCAGCGCGTTACCGACGGCTATCGCAAGTTGCGCAATACTGCACGCTTTGCACTCGGAAATCTCGCGGGCTTCGATCCGGCGCGTGACACTGTGCCGTTTGAAGAGATGGAAGAGATCGACCGCTGGGCACTCGCGGAACTTAACCACGTCACCACGGAGGTGCTCGCCGCATACGAAGCTTTCGAGTTTCACAATGTCTATCGGGCTTTATTCAACTTCTCGACGGTGACGTTGTCGGCTCGCTATTTCGACATCATCAAGGATCGGCTTTACACGTTTGCTCCGCGTAACAAAGCGCGGCGCTCGGCGCAGACAGCGTTACTCAAGATCGGAGACGCGCTCGCGCGGATGCTGGCGCCGATACTCGTGTTTACAGCCGACGAGATCTGGGAAAACTTGCCGGACCGTGATGAACCGTCAATCCATCTTGCGTTGCTGCCAAAGGTGGACACGCAAAGTCATGACGCGCTTTCAGCGGAGTGGGAACGTCTGTTTGCGATTCGCGACGACGTGTTGCGCGCGCTGGAGGAAGCGCGGGTCGCGAAACACATCGGTAGTTCACTGGAAGCAAAAGTGACGCTTCAGGCTTCGGGAAGTGCGCTGGAGTTACTGCAGAAGCATCAGAACGATTTGCGCTACCTGTTCATTGTTTCGCAGGTGGAGCTTGGGAACTCAAGCTCAGGCGAAGGCGTTTCCTTAACGATCTCGAACGCAGACGGTGAGAAGTGCGAGCGCTGCTGGAATTATTCGACGCGCGTGGGTGAATCGGAGGCTTATCCGACGGTTTGCGAGCGCTGCGTGGCGGCGTTGAAGGAGATTGAGGAAGGAGCCACGGATTAACACAGATAGGAAATCGGATTTCTTTCCGTGTTAATCCGTGGCCAAAGAAAGATGGATACCAGCTTCGAAAAGAGAACCGATATTCGCGCGCGTTTCGCGTGGCGCGCAGGCTATCTGCTGGCCGCGTTCGGTATCTACATGGCCGACCAGGCTACGAAAGCGTGGGCGGTCCGGGTGTTACGCTTCGGCGAGGAGCGCGTGGTGATTCCGGGGTTCTTTCAGTTCATCTACACCGAGAACCCGGGCATCGCGTTTGGACAGTTACAGGAGGGTGGCTCATTTGGTCGCTGGTTCTTCGTTGTGCTGGCAGTGCTCGCCGCGATTGCGGTTCTTTTTTACTTCATGCGCACGCCACGCAACGACGATCGCGTCCTCGGTGCCTGCGCGTTGCTGCTTGCCGGCATCACCGGAAACCTTACGGACCGCGCCCGCCTCGGTTATGTGATCGACTTCATCGTTTTGCACGCCGGCGACTATCATTGGCCCACGTTCAATATCGCCGACGCTAGCATCACAGTGGGCGCATTGTTATTGGCTTACGATCTGATTTTTAGCCACAGATCTTCGCGGATGAAGACAGATGTATCCTGAGATTTTTCATATTGGCAGTTTCCCCATTAATACTTACGGCGTTTTTCTCGCTATCGCATTTCTCTGCGCGATTTTGATCACGGTTAAGCTCGCGAAGCGCGATGGATTGCCGCATGAGAAGATCTACGACCTCAGTTTGTGGATGCTGCTCGCTGCGCTCGTCGGTTCCAAGATTCTCATGCTGTTCACCGAACCTGAGTATCGTGGGAATCCCGCGCAGCTTTTGTCGCTCGATTTCCTGCGTTCAGGCGGCGTCTTCTACGGTGGACTTCTCGGCGCGGTTGTCGCCGGTTACTTCTTGATGAAGCGCTACAAACTTCCCTGGTGGAAGACTGCCGACGCTTGTGCACCCGGTATCGCGATCGGCAATTTCTTCGGACGGCAGGGATGTTTTGCGGCGGGTTGTTGCTGGGGCAAACCGACAACACTTCCATGGGGCGTGAAGTTTACTGACCTGGGCCACCAAATCACCGGTGTGCCGACGGACGCCTATCTCCATCCAACGCAGCTCTACGAATCGTTCGCAATGCTGCTTGTCTTTCTATTTTTACTCTGGTTACACAAACGCAAACGCTTTAGCGGCCAGGTCATTCTTGCCTATGCCGTGCTGTACTCAGTGATTCGCTTCGCCATAGAATTCGTGCGCGATGATCCGCGCGGCGATGTTTTCGGTTTGACGAGTCTAACAGGACTCTCAACCTCGCAGATGATCAGCCTGGTCATCGGAATCGCTGCCTTAATCCTGTTGATTGTTCGTCGCAAGCGCGTTCAGCCTGTAAATCTTGAAAATCCTGTAATCCTGTCGAAATCAGCCGTATGAGCTCACTAAGACTAGCCCTCCTTTTAGTCGTCGCGATTCTCTTCTGCATCTCGCCGGCTACTACACAAAACAATCAGCTCGCACTTCCGGCTGAAAAACATCTTCGCAATATCAAGCAGTTGACCTTCGGCGGCGAGAATGCAGAAGCGTACTTCTCCTCCGATGGCAAACAGCTCATCTTCCAGTCGACACGTGACGGCCGCGGCTGCGATCAGATCTACTCGATGAATGTCGATGGCTCGAATGTGAAGATGATCTCCAACGGCGATGGGCGCACAACATGTTCGTACTTCTTCCCGGGTGAAAAGCGAGTGCTCTACTCGTCAACACATCTGGGCGATAAACAGTGTCCACCCCGGCCTGACTTCTCGAAAGGTTACGTATGGGCTGTCTATCCGTCTTTCGACATTTTTACTGCGAAGCCTGACGGTTCAGATCCAAAACAACTAACAAACACGCCCGGTTACGATGCCGAGACAACGATCACCTTAGACGGTAAGAAGCTGGTCTTCACTTCGATGCGCGACGGCGATCTCGATATCTACACGATGGATGCTAACGGCAAGAACGTGCGTCGGCTGACTAACGAGCTCGGCTACGACGGTGGTCCATTCTGGTCATACGACGGCAAGCAGATTGTTTATCGCGCGCATCATCCCAAAACGGATCAGCAGAAGGCTGACTACAAGGATCTGCTGAAACAGAATCTGATTAAGCCCTCGGCCCTCGAGATCTGGGTCATGAACGCCGACGGATCAAACAAGCGCCAGGTAACGAGCAATGGGAAAGCGAACTTCGGCCCTTACTTCTTTCCTGACGGTAAGCGCATAATCTTCTCTTCGAACATGGAGGATCCGCGCCAGAGAAATTTTGATCTGTATAAGATCAACGTCGATGGGACGGGTCTGGAACGAATTACTTTCACCGACGCGTTTGACGGTTTTCCGATGTTCTCGCCTGATGGAAAGAAGCTCGTGTTTGCGTCGAACCGAAACGCGAAGGCGCAGGGTGAGACAAACGTGTTCATCGCTGATTGGGTTGATTAGCCACAAAAAGGCACAAAAGGCACATAAAAAGAGTTATGAAGATCAAAAGATTGACCTCCATTCTTGCAATTCTGCTCGTTACGACCTTAGCTAGTGTTGCGCAGCAACCGGAGCTCGAGCCTTCGGCAGACAAGCTTCAGCAGCATATAAGTTATCTGGCCTCTGATGCGTTAGATGGAAGGCGCACTGGAAGTGCGGGTGCGAATGACGCCGCCCGTTACCTCGCTGGCGAGTTCTCGCGGCTTGGGCTACGTCCCGGGAACGATACGACCGTCGCACGCAGGCGCAGGGAGGTGATGGCGCAGTATCTGCAAACGTTTCCGTACGTCGCCGGTGTCAGCCTCGGTCCGAATAATCTCTTAACCTTCGGTCAATCGCTCGTGGTCGGAACCGACTGGGTACCACTTGCTTACTCGGCGAACGGAAAAGTTTCAGGAGGAATTGTCTTCGCCGGCTTTGGCCTCACCGCCTCCGAACTGAACTACGACGACTACGCAGGACTAAACGCCACCGGCAAAATTGCTATCGCATTACAGGGCACGCCCGACGGTGACAATCCGCACGGCCAATTCGCGAGGCTTCAGGACGCACGCTGGAAAACGATTGCGGCCCGGAACGCCGGAGTCAAAGCATTAATCATCGTTGCACGCGATGGAGCCTTCAGCGAAGACCGGCTAACAAATCTCACTTATGACAACATGGCTGGTGAAGCAGGGCTTCCCGTCATTGTTATGTCGCGCCAGTCGCTCGACAAGATTCTCGCGCTTTCAAATACCACGATCGCAGACCTCGAAAAAGCGACAATAGCGAAGACTCCCGGCACTAACAGAGCGCTGAGCGGAGAGCTGAGTCTGTCAACTGACGTTACTCGAAAGGAAGTCCCTGCATACAACGTCGCCGGCATCCTCGAAGGTTCTGATCCGGTTCTCAAGAACGAGTACATCGTCATCGGCGCCCACTACGATCATCTCGGTCGCGGCGGCGTAGGGAGCGGAAGCCTCGCGCCTCGCTCCGGCGAAATACATCACGGCGCGGACGACAACGCCTCCGGAACGGCAGGCATGATCGAACTCGCTCGTATCTTCAGTGCGCAAAAACCAAAGTTGAGGCGCACTCTCGTCTTCATCGGATTTGGAGGTGAAGAGGAAGGACTGCTCGGATCGAACTACTACGTGAATCACCCACTCGTGCCGCTCGCCAATACAGTAGCCATGATCAACATGGACATGATTGGTCGCATGAGAGATCGCAAACTCTCGATCGGTGGCATCGGTACAGCACAGGAGTGGCGCGAGATCGTCAGGCAGGCTAATGGCACTCAGTCAATGACAGTGGCGGCGAATTCGGGTTCCCCCGCGCCGAAGGGTGTGCCGATTGTCGTTTCAGCTAACGGCAGAACGATCATGACGGTCGAGCCCAATGGCACTTTCGAATTGACTCTCACTGAAGACGGCTATGGTCCAAGTGATCACTCATCGTTCTACGCCAAACAGATTCCCGTACTCTTCTTCTTTACAGGTGCTCACAACGATTACCACAAACCATCTGACACGTTCGACAAGATTAACTACAAGGACGAAGTACGCATACTGAGCCTCGTAGCGCGCATCGTCAGAGACGTGGACGGCGCGCCAAAGCGTTTGAGCTTCACGACCGCCAAGAGCGACGCGACGCCGCGTACCGGAGGATTCCGCGTCTACCTCGGCACGATTCCAAACTACGCCGACAGTAATAACGGACTATTGATCGACGGTGTGCGCGATGATTCGCCGGCCGCGAAAGCGGGAATTAAAGCCGGTGATCGCATCATTAAGATCGGCACACGCGAAATCAAGAACGTTTACGACTACACGTATGCGCTTGGAGAAATGAAAGCCGGTCAGGAATATGTAGTTGAGGTAATGCGGGGTTCGGAGAAGTTAACTCTAAAGATAACGCCTGAGGCCAGAAAGTAAATCCATCCACAGATTACACAGATATACATAAAAATATCTGTGTAATCTGTGGATTAAGTTTTTACCAGCGTGGTTCGCGCTCGTAACGATCGTTGTCGCGATCACGGCCGCCACCACCACCGCCGCCGTAACCACCACGACCACCGCCACCGCCTCGGCCGCCGCCATAACCGCCACGACCACCGCCGCCGCCACGATCCGTTCTCGGCTTGGCTTCATTGACGGTCAGATTGCGTCCGCCAAAGTCCTTGCCGTTGAACGCCTCGATAGCTGCCGCTGCTTCCTCGGGGGTTGCCATTTCCACAAATGCAAAGCCGCGTGATCTTCCTGTTTCACGATCTTCAATCACTGAAGCTGATTCGACTGTTCCTACTGACGCGAAAGCCTCGCGCAGTTCCTCGCTCGTAGTGCGGAACGAGAGGTTTCCTACATAGAGTTTTGTAGCCATTCTAACTATCCTTAATCTGAAGGGAAGCGCGGGCTTGCTGGAATTCGCTGATCCAGTTCGGGGGGGACTACCGATACTTTCGGCGAGTGCGACGAACCCGGTGCTCTAAAAATCTCGAGAGCGGCTTCTAACTGGTTGACAACTGCCTCACTCTCTATTCAGCCGAACCACGTCGCGTTACGATCACGGACAGGCGCAATCACCATTGATGCGCGAGAGCAGGTAACTGGTAAGGAAAAGTATGCAGGAGCCCTTGGAAAGGGTCAAGGACAATTTTTCACCTTTAGTCCACAGATTACACAGATTCGGTGTAATCTGTGTAATCTGTGGACAAAATCAATCAGGAAAGGTTTGAAAATGTCGAATCGTATCCCTATTACTGTGGCCAATGGCGACGGAATCGGGCCTGAAATCATGGCCGCCACCCTCCGCATCCTCGAAGCCGCGGAGGCCCCCCTCGAAATCGAGACTATCGATATCGGCGAGAAGGTTTATCTCGCTGGAAACTCGTCCGGCATCGAGCCGAGTTCCTGGGAATCGTTACGACGAACCAAGGTCTTTCTGAAAGCTCCCATCACCACGCCACAGGGCGGCGGCTACAAGAGTTTGAACGTAACCGTTCGAAAGGTGCTTGGTCTGTACGCCAATGTACGGCCGTGCGTCTCTTATCACCCATTCATCGAGACGAAACATCCCGTTATGGACGTCGTCGTGGTGCGCGAGAACGAGGAAGATCTCTACGCGGGTATCGAGCATCGGCAGACGAACCAGGTCGTTCAGTGTCTGAAACTAATTTCGCGTCCGGGCTCAGAAAAGATCATTCGTTACGCGTTTGAATATGCAAAGCGAAACAATCGCAAGAAGGTCACCTGCTTCACGAAAGACAACATCATGAAGCTGACCGACGGTCTATTTCACAAGATCTTCGATGAGATTGCGGCTGAGTATACGGACATCGAGAACGAGCATTGGATCGTCGACATCGGCGCTGCGAAACTCGCCGACACGCCGGAAGCGTTCGATGTGTTGGTGATGCCAAATCTTTACGGTGACGTACTTTCTGACGTTGCCGCGCAGATTGCCGGATCAGTCGGTCTGGCCGGCTCTGCAAACATCGGCGAACACGTTTCGATGTTTGAAGCGATTCACGGATCGGCGCCACGTCGCGCCGGCCAGAATCTCGCGAATCCTTCAGGTCTTTTGCTGGGAGCGGTGATGATGCTGGTCCATGTCGGACTGACAAATCATGCCGAGCGCGTTCATAATGCGTGGCTGCGGGCGATCGAAGACGGCATTCACACTTACGACATTTACGACGAGAAAGTCAGTAAGCAAAAGGTCGGGACGAAGGAGTTTGCAGAGGCTGTTGTCGAACGCTTGGGTCAGACGCCGCAGATCCTGAAGGCCCGAAAATACAGCAAGGGCGAAGAGTCGGTTGCGAGGGCCGCAAGCATAAAACCGGCGCCCAAG
>DASTVU010000578.1:0-13451 GCA_035758935.1 Pyrinomonadaceae bacterium
AGGCTCTTCCTTCTCAACCTGCGCAGTAAGTGCGCCAAGTGCTGCATAGGCTTTTGCTTCGTTGCCGGGGATGATGGACCAAAAGGCGTCGAGGATATACATGGGAAAGTCCTTTCTTAAGAGCCGAGTGCCGCGATGATACTGTCGGCTGATTTGAAGGCTAGCGCCATTAGCGTCAGTGTGGGATTTGCGGTGGCGACGGTTGGAAAGCTGCCGCTGCCGACGATCCACAGGTTCGGTATGTCGTGCGAGCGCTGGCTGGCGTCGACAACTGAACTCTCAGACTTGTCACCCATGCGATGTGTTCCCACCACGTGGCCTGCGCCGTAGTAGTGATAGTTCACGCCCTGGTATGTGAAGTCGCCCGCGCCGCCGACGTTGTTTTTGGTGAACTCCTTCGCTCCCATCTTCTGATAGACCTGTGAGCAGACGTACGCAGCCATGCGGAAACCTTCCATCGTGTATGGGTCGAGGCCGTACGTTACCTTCGGTCGCGGAATGCCGAGGCCATCGACGTTATTCGGTTTACCGTTCGTGACGTCGAGTTCGACCCGGTTTTTCTCTAGCGGCGACTGATCGAACATGCAGGCGATGCGGAACTGACGCGTGAAGATGTTGTTGAGCTTCTCTGCGAGTTGCACGCCGGCAAGTCGCTGTGGCGCTCCGTTTGGTCCACCGTCGTTAACCCCTGTGTTGTTTGTTCCCTGGAGAAAGTCCATGGTAGTCGTGTAGGGATCGCCCGCCGAAAAGTTCCAGCCCTCGTTGCCAATCTCCATGCGGAACGAAGAGCGGTACTTGCGAAACTCACCGTCGCGCAACGACTCGATGCCCGAGGTGGCGAGGGGACCGCGATAACCGAACAGCGGCTCCGGCGCGAGTGCCCACGTCAGATAGAGCGGGTGGTCCATCAGGTTGCGACCGACCTGATCACTGGTGTTCGCGATACCCTGCCCGTTGTTCGACAGCAGGAGGAGCTTTGCATTCTCGATGGCGTGGCAGGCCAGGACGTAGATCTTTCCTGTTACAGACTTTGAGACTTTGGACAGACTGCCGTTTGCGTCGCGCGACCACTCGTAGTAGTCAACGCGCGTGGCATTCGTGCCTTCGACTGCGACGTTGTACGCAACAGACTGGTAGCTGACTGTGACGTTGCCGGTGTCGAGAGCTTTGCCGAGAGTGACAGTCGGATCCCACTTGGCCTGAATCGGACAGATCGGGATGCAATTCGTGTTTCCGGCGCAGACGCGCCGGTCGTCGTACGGCTCGGAGTTGCGACCCTGTGGCGTCGGCGTGACGAAGACGTCGTACATCGTGGGATCGGAGCCGCCCGGTGTGTCGGGCAATGTGCCGGGTACTTGCAAACCAACTATTCCGTTGCTCACGGCCTCATCGACAGTGCTCATCGGAATGGACTGCATCGGATATTCATAGCCCGGTGGGTAAACAAGTCCTACTACTTCCAGCGGCTGTTGTTCCGCGGTGCTGGCAGAGACGCCAATCTCTTTCTCCGCGAGTGCCCACAGTTGCTGCAACTCGGTATACGTGATGGGCCAATCAACGCCGTGGCCGTACTTCGTCTGCAACTGGATATCGTTCTCCAGTTCGCGCAACGAAGTACCAAGCCAGTGCCACGACGTGCCGCCACCATTACGTTCGAAGGTGCTGGAAAACTGAAGTCCGAATACGTTGCCCTTATCATCGGGCGTCGGATTTTGCGGCGGTTCTTTGGAGTCAGGATGAGTCTCGGTCCAGGGCCGCGCCTGGACGAGGTAACTGACGTCAGGTCCCTTGCCGATCGCGAGCACGGTCGCGCGCGGTGTCGGAAGCTCCGCCGGTTTAGGTAACTCACCTACCGGATTCTTTGGCGAGCCCTTGCGACCGGCCAGCGCTGGATACGGCGACTCCGGTGTCTTTGCAAGCGCGAGGTAGAAGTTGTTCATGTACTCCTCGCGGCTGTCGGGCACTTCCAGTCCCGCCTCGAGGATGAGCACTTTCTTGCCGGCGAGGCCGAGTTGCTTTGCGATCAGATTGCCGGAGACGCCGGCGCCCATGATGACGACGTCGTATTGTGGGGAAGCACCGTTGCTCATTGTCCACCTCCATTACCTGTGTCGACTCCGAACGTTTCGAGTGACGCTGGTTGCTCACTCCAGTAGCCGAATGTGAAAGCGCTGAATCCCATCGGATGCGACTGGGCCAGGTTCCAGACGAGGCTCTTGGTGTAAGCCTGTGATGAGATGACCTGAACCGCCGGCGGCGCGAATCCTCCTCCGCCGAGTAATCCAGGCGTGTACCACGATCCCAGATACCACATAGCGACGATGCTCTGGCAGAGTTGTGCCTGAAGCGATGGCGCATCAAGAGATGTTTCTAGCAACGTGTCGGCGATTTGCTGTGGAGTGGGCTTCGGAGTCTGATTGCTGAGAGCGTCGAATGCGCTCATTAGTGCATCCATCCTCGGCTGTCCGACCTGCGAGACGGCGAATTGATAGAAGGTGCCCGAGAGATTCACGGGATCGAGAAATGGTCTGATGAAGCTCGACTGAAAACCCGTGAGAGCTGCTGACATGTCGGCGAAAGCCTGCACAGTGGCTTCCGACGGTGTGGAAGGGTTTGGTGGATTGGTCGTCATAGTGTCGTTCTCCCTTCTATTGCGCTCGTTGCAAGATGTAAGTGAAGTCGGATGGCTTGGCGTTAGTCATCGTGGCGTTGTTGTGACACTCGATGCAGTTCGACGAGACGTTGGGAACCATTCCCTGGATATAAGTCTCGAGCGTTGTGTTGGCCAGGAAGTTCGGCGCCGGCGTCCCGAGCGGATCACCGGGAGTCGCCTGGCACTTTCCAGTGTTGGTCGGCCACATCGTGCTTATCAACTCATAGTTTTGCCACACTGACTTGCTATTGACGCCGAGCAGAAGCTTCAACGCATCGGCGTTGCGTGCGGCTGCACTCGTGAACGCAAACTCGTTACCCTTGAACATGTTCATCCGTACTACCTGGCTGTGGAAGGCGCTGACTTTCGTCGGCACCCATGGCCGCGGCGGTACCTTGTTTGGCGGGCAGTTTGCGGCGCTGCATTTTGGGTTGTAGTAGTTGTACTTTGCTTTGAGCTTTCCGCTCGCGACGTCGGCTTCAGTTGGGACATTATCGACGTGCTCGAATGTGGACCAGAGCCACTGTGATGCCGAGTCAGTTTTATGGCCGATGTGCAGGCCAACGAGTCCCATTAACTTCGGACTGCACGATGCCGCATACTTTGGATTTTGCGAAGCCGGCGAATACACGAGCACGGTCTGAGTGTGAAAGCGTCCTCTGTCAGCGGGGCTTATGACTTTCCACGCAGACTTAACCATGATCGCTCCCTCGGGTCCTGTGGGCCCACCGCAGGGAAAAGCCACCTCGCCTGTAAATGCCTGCTGCCCGGCCTTCGAATAGAGCTTGTTCGCCAGGATATAGTCGAACATCGGTTTGTTCACGAGGATTTCGAAGCGCGTGTAGTTGCCGTTTTGATCGATGATTGGTCCAGTGTTGAAGGGCTGGCTGAAGTCAGACAAAACGGTCGGTGTCTTTCCGACCTGACTGACGATTCGCATTCCCGGTTTGAAACTGGCTTTGCATTGCGTCGGCACACTCACTGGTCCGTTGTAAGTGGGCGTAGCACCGCCGGGCAGGAAGATGTTCGCGACGTCGCGGTAGTGTTCCCACACGGTGTCGTTGTCTCCGTTCTGGCCGATCTTCTTATTTGGATCGCCGTTGCCGTCTGGTCCGGGAGGCCAGTTGAGCGCAATGAACGTGTTCCACGAATAGATGTCGAAGTCACCCTGAATGGCCAACAGCTTCTGCTCGTTGGTTGCGTTGGGTGGTAGCGGCCCGAACGTAGCATCACCCGGGATGTTCGGGCTCAGAACGATGGCCGGGTCAGCCGGAGCCATCGTGGTCGGTATCGACGTCGCGATCACCATCGTCACGGCGACCACGGTGAGCAGTATGATCGTTATAAATTTTTTCATCTCTCCTCCATCTCGAATCAAACGAGGAACGTGCGATACAGCGGTGCGAGATTCGGCGGGAACGCGCCGTCCGGATTGAACGGTGATCCGATTGACTGCTGGAAGCGGAAGTGGTTCTCCGGATCGACCGCCTTCTTAATTCGCAAGAGTCTCTTGTAGTTGTCGCCGTAAAATTCTGTCGGCCAGTTGTGCAGGAGTGGATCGATGTAATTGCAGTAGGCGCCGATCGAGTGCGGGGCCATCCCTTCGCCGAGCTCGTAGGCCCAGTTGACGTTCTGGACCGTTTGATCAGTCTGCGGCCAGATCGCTTTTACTTCCCACAGGAATCGCGCATCGCGATGCCAGAAGGAGGTTGCGTCCTGGGCGACCTCGGTTACTTTGCCGCCCATGTGTGTCCAGACCAGAAGACTGTTCGGTGAAGGCGCACTTGTCATCGAACTCGTGAGCACGTCGATACATGACGGCGTAAATGCTTTTGGCGCCATAAAGCCCGAACGTATGTAGCCGCTCATTCCACCTACGAGCGTGAGCAGGCCGTTGTAGATCTCGAAGTCCGGCAGCGTCATGTCGTAAAGGTTGATGAAGATATTTGGGAACTTGAGGATCGGGGCGATCAGATCCATACCCTCGCGACTGTCGCCGTTAAAGATCGGCGTGAGACCAAAGCAATTGACGAGTGTGTCTGGATGGGCCGGCAGCGCTACTTTCCCCATGTAGCCGTAAACGGCCAGCGAGTCGGGCGCTTTCTCAATCCATTCGTTGTAGAAACCGAGAACTTCCTGAGCATATTCGATCGGATAACGGATCTGACCACAAAGCATCGTTGGGGTGTTCGGCTGATGCACGCGTATCTCGAAAGCAACGGCGATCCCGAAGTTTCCACCGCCGCCGCCGCGACAGGCCCACCAGAGATCCTTGTCCTCTTTCGACTTTGAGTCCGCGGAGATTCTTCGCAGCTTGCCGTCCGGTGTGACTAAGTCGATTGAGAGAAGGTTGTCGACGCTTAGCCCGTATGAGCGGGAGACGAAACTAATGCCGCCGCCGAGCATGAAACCGGGGATACCGACAGTCGGACAGCCGCCGCCGATCGGAATCAGACCGGTGTTCGTGGCTTGCAGGAAGAGGTAAAGGTCGCGCCAGCGGTTACCGGTTTCGGTCCAGACAACTTGCCGGTCGAGATCGAGGCGCTTGGCAGTCATGCTGGTGAGATCGATCACCATCCCGCCCTGATTCAGACAGTAACCCGCGGCGCTATGGCCACCGCCACGCACGGTAAATGGCATGTCGTGCTCGATGGCGAACTTGTACGCCGTGGCGACGTCCTGCGGGTTGACGCACATGGCCACGACTCCCGGCCGTAGATCAATGCGTCCGTTGTCGATGACGAGCGACTGGTCATAGCCGGGATCACCTGCCTGGAGCAGTGTTCCGGCCAGCTCCATTTTGAGCTTCTCCAGGTACTTCCGTGGAATCATGAAATCCCTCCTATTGCGGCGTTTGTCTTCAGTTGTGCGTTCAAAGCGTGAATGTCTGTAGCCGGGCCACAGGACTGCTCGACAATTTGCGACCGTCGCTTAGCCATTCTGAGATCGATACGGCTACCCGGGATCGAGCTACACTTTCAGCGTGCAGAGAGGTGGAGATGAGTCAAACAGAACGCTGAGATCTTTTGCCCCTTGATACCTGCTTGAAAACACGTTCTGGGCGAACTGCTATTGGGAGTGGAGATCACGTTTGGGCTACCCGATGTCATGTTAAGGAAGGGCAGCGGCGTCATACTACACCGAGTGTTTTAAAATGCAAGCACTTTTCGATCTGATATGCTTCTGTAACTATCGCGACGTTAATTCTGATCCTCGTTCCGTCGATTGCTTCTGTGCAGGTGGCTTAAGGTCCTAAAAGTTAGGACCCGAGGTTCTAAAAGTTAGGACTCGTGCTTGGATGATGTCAGTACCGTAACGCGGTAGCGTCGGGTCAGTCTTGTAAATTCGGTTGCTGCAAAAATGCTTCGCGCCTTCGGCGCTTGGCCCTGGCTATTATATTTCGCGCCTTCGGCGCAAAGACATATTCCCGCCCGGCGCTTAGGAGATCAGCATGAGGAAACTCGTAGCAGTTACACTCGCCCCGCTGCTGATGTTCCTTGCCTCGATGAGTTTGGCGCAGCCGAACCGTCAACAATCTCGCCCCAATATTATTTTTATCCTTATCGACGACTTGCGTTGGGATGAATTGGGCATCACTGGTCACCCATTTCTCAAAACACCTCACATCGACCGGATTGGCAAAGAAGGCGCAGTGTTTCGCAATGCCTTTATGACGACTCCCTTATGCTCACCATCACGTGCCAGTTTTCTAACTGGTCAATACGCACACACTCACGGCATCACAGACAACGTTGATCGTTCAACTGCAAGCCATAAGCTGATCACGTTTCCCCTTCTGTTACAACAAGCAGGTTACGCGACGGCGTTCATAGGCAAGTGGCACATGGGAAACGACGACTCGCCGCGTCCCGGTTTTGATCGCTGGGTAAGCTTCAAAGGCCAGGGCAATTATGTAAACCCGGAGATCAACGAAGACGGCAAGGATGTTCACCCACAAGGATACATAACGGATCTTCTGACTGGATACGCAGTTGAGTTTATCAAGCGACGGCATGACAAACCGTTTCTCGTCTACCTCGCACACAAAGCAATTCATCCCGAAGTGATGCAGCACAATGATGGCAGTGTCAATCTTGCGGAAGCCGAACGATTCATACCCGCAGAACGACACCGGAAGTTGTTTGTCGGGAAAAAGGTTCCGCGCCGGCCCAGTGCAATGCGAACGCCGATAGGAAAACCGGCAATCCAACGCGCAATAAATGATCTGCCTCCACTAGGACCAAAAACTGCCACCTCGGACGAGGTAGTGTTGGGTCGTCTACGCTCTCTGATGGCTATCGAAGAAGGAGTCGGCGAGATTCTGAAGGCACTGCAGAAAACGAACCAGCTTGATAACACCGTCATCGTTCTTGCGAGCGACAACGGATATTTCTACGGAGAGCATGGTCTCAGTGTTGAGCGTCGACTCGCTTATGAGGAAT
Source organism: Pyrinomonadaceae bacterium (assembly GCA_035758935.1). Lineage (GTDB taxonomy): Bacteria > Acidobacteriota > Blastocatellia > Pyrinomonadales > Pyrinomonadaceae > PSRF01. The sequence goes on from DASTVU010000578.1 coordinate 7,096, forward strand.
CAATCCGTATGCCTCTTCTCATCCGCTATCCGCGATTGATCAAAGCAGGCACCGCACGGAATGAGTTGGCGCTGAACATCGATGTAGCTCCAACTTTGATTGAACTGGCAGGAGTTTCTCCGCAGATCAAAGCAGACGGACATTCCCTGGTCCCACTGTTGAAAGGCGTAGACAGCGGATGGCGCAACTCATTTTTGATCGAGTATTACTCCGACAAGGTATTTCCACGGATCCAGAAGATGGGTTACAAGGCTATTCGCACCCAGCGCTGGAAATACATCCACTACGTGGAACTGGACGGCATGGATGAACTCTACGATCTAAAAACGGATCCTTACGAGATGAAGAACATCATCAGCAGACCGGATTCAGCCGGAACACTTGCTGACATGAAGCGAGAACTGGAACGGTTCCTGAAATAAGGTTAACAATGGTGGCTCTGAGCAATGGACATTCAGCCGGTCGTCCTTGAAGGACAGCACGTTCGGCTCGAGCCGCTTAAGATAGATCATGCCGAAGCATTTTGTGAGGCTGGGCGTGAGTCGAATCTGACGCCCGAAAGTCCAGGTCCAACAAAGTTGACAGCCGATGAACTCGTGAAAGCGGTAACGTCCTGGATCGCGATGGCTGCCTGACTCGCGCTGTCGAATGGGTGCATGAACACGTTTAAGGCTTAGTGCGATTGTTGTTTATGCACTTCGTATAAGTACTAAGAAACTCATCCCGTATCGTCCGCCATTCTTCAATGCTTTGATATCTTGTCCTCTTCGCATTCTGATTGATGAAATAGAACGTCGTGATCGTCTGGTCGGTGTCGGAGAAGAGCAGGTAGATTCCAAGTAGATTCCCAGTCAATGCTTGCTTGCTTGTTCCATAACCTTCAAATCCATTGAACGATACCTTCACGGGTTCCGAGTTTTCCAAGTCCTTGCTCGTCGACGCGGCCCATTTGAGATTCTCGATGACACCCTCTTTGTCTCGTTCATACTCTCCCGGTAATGACTTTTCAGCTTTGATGTTAGCGAACCAGTCTCTCTTGTTGTTGTACGCGACCATCACACGATATCCATCGGCCAGCGAAATCTTAAGATCGCCTTTACTGGTTTGGACCGTGCGAAATTTGGTGTCCTTCGGCAAGCGGTCAACCTGGACAATTCTTAACCCACTATCAAGCTCGCAAGTCGTGTGAGACTTCAAAGACTCATCCCGTTGAGTAGACTGACCAAATGCACTGAAGGATAAGGCGAGGCCAACAATCACCGCGAATTTTATCAAGTGTTGAATTTTCATTTATATGCACCCATCACTAGACACTATTTGCTCATAGCTGAATTGAGACTTCCGCAATCGGTGTGACACTTCGTGCAGTGCTCCAAAGGTTGCGCGGCATGGTCTCATGCTGACATGATAGTGACATTCCACGAACCGAATTGAAGAGCACAGGGATCGAGAACGATCTAAATTCCTGAAGGGAGTGTCCGCGATGAAAAGCAAAGCCACTCTGGCCGGTCATCCGATCCATCCAATGCTGATTCCATTTCCAATTGCTCTTTGGGCCACGTCGTTTGTCGTCGATATCCTTTTCTATTTTCTTCGGCATCCGACGCTTCTCGTAGTTGCTAAGCTCATGATTGCAGCCGGCTGTTTAGGCGCTATCGCCGCAGCTATCTTTGGCATTATCGATTGGCTGTCAATCAAGAACGGCGACGTGAAGAAAGTCGCAAACTGGCACGCACGACTCAACATTGCGGCGCTTGTGGTATTTGCGATTAGTCTTTTCCTGCGAATGGGCAGCTACAGTGAACTCGTAGGCCGCAAACTCACCATTCCGTTTTTGCTTTCGCTGGTCGGCGTGATTCTGATCACGATTTCCGGGTGGCTCGGTGGTGAGCTCGTCTTTCGCTATGGAGTCGGACAGACCGAGAACAGCGAGAATATTTAACTACTCCGATTCATATCCCGGATTTACTGCCATAGTCCTGGGATTGTACGCCCACTATTCGTTTCCTCCTGACCTGATCAGGCTGCCGTAATTTCGCGTTCTTATACACAGATTACACAGATTGATCCATATAATCTGTGTAATCTGTGGATTGACCTTGTCGAGAGGAGACTCGAACAGCAACTGCTCGATCGCTCATCAATCCAGCAGGTCAGCGTCGACGATCTGCGGAACATGACTCCTGCAGTTTTCGCCCAACTCGATCGCCTCAGCCGGCTTACCGACAAAATCTACGTGCACATCGATATGGATGTGCTCGATCCAAGCGAGGTAATGGGCCACGGGAACAAAGTTCCCAATGGCCCATCGAGTGAACAGCTTGCCAAATTGTTTGAGACTATTTTCAGTCGCTATCCCAAAGCCTCAGCGATTGGGTTTGCGACCATTCCGAGCACTGATGAAGGAGGTCTCTCTCTCGCGGCCGTGAATCGCATGATCGCAGGTGCGATTCGTGGCCTAAAAGCCCGCGAACGCCAGCGGCCGTAAGCTACGCTACTACGGTTTTACGGCCACAAACACCGTGTTACTCGAGACTCCGTGCACTGTGATCTTGACCTTCACGTCTTGCGCAGGTGTTATTTGGTCGTTCAATTTCACCACGATCTGTGTGATCCAGTCGGCGGTTGCAGGCGTGCCCACGAACTCAACTGTCAGCGGTCGCACTGTCCCGCCTGTGTCCTCCGCCGTCGCGGTCACCGCCGAGGCGTTTTCACCGGGTGCCAATTTCAATCCGATTGCCAAAAGAGAGATTCGCATGCGGTGATCCGAACTAAAGAAAGGCAGATCACCAGTATTGATGGCGAAGGTCTCAAGAGTTTGGAAAACGGAGTCGACCGAGAGGGCGCGTTGTGAACCCTGCTGGGTGAGAAGAAGAAGCGTATCGTCGTCAACAATCGTTCCCAGCCCCTGACCATCTGCGATAGTTGCATTGACGGGACTACTCAGGTTCAGGAAAAACGTTTCGGTTCCTTCGACGGCTAAATCGCCAATAATAAAGACGTCGATCGTTTCTGACGTTTGGCCGGGTTTAAACTCCAAAACTGCAGAGCCGGCTCCAAAATCTGCGTTGTTAGTGGCCGTTCCAGCCTGCGTGGAAACCGTCACATTGATTGTCTTGGTGCTGGGCGCAGACAGGCTGACCCTGAATGGGTGGCCGAATAGGCCACTATCGCGTTCATTCACCGCGATGTCGTTAATGCTGATTGTCGGATCGGATTGGGCAAAAGTGAGTCCGGCCGTGGCCAACAATAAACAGGCCATGCCGAACAACTTGGCCGCACTAAGGCGTGAAGACGGGATTCGAAAATAGCGCATTGCAACCCTCTGAGTTAGTTAAAAGTACAATAATAGTGGATTTCCAATCGGGGGTTTTTAGAGGAGAGGGAGGCGTGAGTTTAAAGCCTTCCGGGCCGGTTTGCAACATCAATTGCACTATTAATTATCAAGCGGTGCCCAATGGTAATGCTCAAGCCACCAGAATCAGCAAGCATCGCCCGGACTTTTGAGGCAAAGTTCTTAGTTTGGTTTTACTCACGGACCGGGTCCCGCCGCAATACATCTCAAGAGTGGAGTGAAGCGAGCTACTTGTAGACTACTCCGAGTCGTCGAACCAGCGATACTTGCTGAAGCACATCGTGGCTGTCGGTGAGCTGATCGATGGAACCAACATTTGGAGTGATCTGCTTCAGCTTAGGGTCTCTGATGGTTTCTCTTATAGAACTGGCAAATCTGTCGCCATGTATCACGAGGTATGGTCTGGAATAATACGATGTGACCTTAGTCGGAAGTGGTTTGGTGATCCTCAGAGCATTGTGCTGTCTGGCTACAATTGAATAGGCTTGGGCCAGTTTCTTTTCTCTCGCTTTCCACGATTTGGCCTGTAGCACATCGTGCAAAACAGGCGTCAGCCTTGCAGCGATCTCGAGTCTCGTGAAAGCGGTGCCCAGCCACTTGCTGTATGGTGCGTATTGCTTCTCCATGAGGAACGCCAGCTTAATGATTTCCCGAACCAGGCGGGCTGCAACGATCCTGGAACCAAGTTCATCACCGACGTCACCCGCGCGGCCGACAAAAGCTTCCTCCTGAGAAATCTTTGTCCACTGTGCCGCGAGCATGTATAGCCAAACGGATCTCGGATAAAACTGGAGCTTCTTTCGTATCTTCCGAAGTTCGCCTAATCCGTCATGATAGACCTCGCCGCTCACGACTTCTAACAGCCTTTGTTGTGGAAAGGTTAACCAGTCGGTCACTTCAATCTTCTTCGACGGATCAAATCCCAATCGCGCTTCGAAGAAGGATTTGAGTGTAAATACCTGGACCATGTGGTTGACTGGGCTACGTTTGATCTTGATTGCGTGTCTGACTCCATTAGCATCCGGCTTGCTGTAGTTAGTCGAATATCCGAGAAACTCACAAGGCAGGTTGTCGGACAAAGCCTGAATAACGTTATTTTTGACTTTGACACAATCCTCGTAGTGTAAGAAGAGAAGTACGCGTGGTCCCCAATGATGATCGCGGGAGAGGGGAGTATCAAATCCAAGTACTTCTGAACCCCAGCCGATCAGTGCCGCTGAATGCTGTAGCGTCGGGAATTCATTGCTCAAGATTGGCCTGACTTCTCTCTTGTAGAAGAGCCCGCAAAGCTTGAGGCCGTCTATGAATTTTGGGGTTGAGCCGCGCATGGTAAAAAAAACAACTTGACCGAACGTTGTCTTTCGCTTTATGGATAGAAGGGTCCAGTTTATACACTGGAACTACCACAAGGAGTTAGCCCTCACATATGCCACGTACTCATTACAACTATCCACACCGCACAAGGGTTAAGTCAGGGTCAATGCGATCTCTGATAGTCGGAGCTTTGGTCGTCGTCACACTCGGCTCCTATGGTTATTCCAAGTATGAAGAGGCAGAGCGTCAAACAATCGAGCAGCCGTCCGCCCAGTATCAATGCGACGGTCGCAAGCGTTGCTCCCAAATGACATCCTGCGCTGAAGCAAAGTTCTTCCTTGAGAATTGTCCTGGCACCGAGATGGATGGCGATCACGACGGAATCCCGTGTGAGCAACAGTGGTGTTCAAGTTCTAGGTAGCGCGAAACGAAAACACAAAAAAGCGGGACCGACAATCGATCCCGCCTTTCGATTGTTTAGCGACAGAGCGTTCTTAGTAACCTCTGTAACCGTCAGCGTAACCGTTCTGAAAACCCTGTCGGAAGTACTGCTGATACAGCGCTCTACTACCTAAGCGCGAACTGTAGTCAGTATTCGCATTCCGATAATCTTCCTCATCGCGGAATTCATACCGCTCACCGCGGCTTCGGTCCTTACGGCCTTCCTTAATGCCTTCGTTGTAGCCTGCGTTCAAAGCAGTCTGACGAAGCTGAAAAGAACCACCGTAACCGTAGCGATCACCGTAGCGATCACCGTAGCGATCATTGTCATTGTCATAGCGCCAATCACGTTGTGCCTCGCGCTGACGACGTCGCTGCTCGCGTTCCCATTCACGTTGACGCCTGATCTGGTCCCGCTGCCAGGATGGAACCTGGGCCTGGATTTCAGAACTGGCAGTCATCCCGACACCAAGAAGGAGAGATATAGCAAAAACAAAACCGATCACTCTTTTCGTTAACAAGTTAATTTTCATGACCTTCTCCTTTGCCACGTACATACTCGCCACATTTGCAATCACGGTGCCGCAAGTAGGGAAACTAGTGCATCTGTGAAAATTCGGTCTAATTGCTAAGAAAAGCATTGCAGCTTTGTTTCAACGGACTTGCGTACAGGCCGGAGCTAAACGATTTGAGTAACGGACATACGAGATCGAAAAAGAGAGAAGTTGTATACGGACGATAGTGAATGCAATGTTAGCGAACGCTGCGAAACGAGACTGGATTTCGAATCCCGCCCACGGCAGTGGGCGGATCTTTCAAGTCCTTTCTACAAACTCCCAACTCCAGGACTATTAATCCCGCCAACGGAAGTTGGCGGATATTTCAAGCCCGACCTATTTATTAATACTTAATGATGAATAGTAAGGACCTGAACGATCCGCCCACTGCCGTAGGCGGGATTCGAACGTCGCTTTATTGGTTTGTAGAGAGGACCTGAACGATCCGCCCACTGCCGTGGGCGGGATTTTCATCTTTAGTACCAACCAACCAATCAAGGCTTTGCCTCAAAAGTCATTGTTGGACGAGGTCAGTACCGTAACGCGGTAGCGTCGGGTCGACGTTGTACATCAGTAACCGGGGAATACTTGCATATCCAAGACTCACCCGGCGCTACCGCGTTACGGTACTGACCTCGTCCAACAATGACTTTTGAGGCAAAGCCTTGATTGGTTGGTTGGTACTAAAG
>DASTVU010000579.1:0-2594 GCA_035758935.1 Pyrinomonadaceae bacterium
ACCAAAGCGCCAACAAGTTGGCGCACTCCAAGGAGGGCGCTATACTGGCACTGCTAATGAAGTCCGAGAAAATATCAGAATTAACAACCAGCCGTTTGAGTGTTTACCTGCGTTGCCTGAATGCGCTTCACACAGCTGGGATAAGAACCATTTCGTCGCAGGCGCTTGCCGAACAGTTCAACCTGAATTCCGCGCAGATCAGAAAGGACCTTGGTTACTTCGGAGAGTTTGGTGTGCGTGGCGTCGGTTACTACGTTGACGATCTCCGCGATCACATCACCAAGATCCTTGGTCTCGACAGTCCGCATCGCGTGGGTATTGTCGGCGCCGGACGATTAGGTACCGCGCTCGCGAACTACAATGGCTTTGGCAGATCAAACTTCACCGTCGTCGCATTGTTTGATAACGATCGTCAAAAGATTGGCCAACGGATTGGCGATGGAGAGATCGCCGTACGCGACGTCGATGAGATCGCAAACGTGATTCGAGAGGAAGCAATCGACGTGATGGTGATCGCGGTTCCTGCGAAAGCGGCGCAAAGAGTTCTTAACCAGGTGACGTCCGCGGGCATTAAAGCAGTGCTGAATTTCGCGCCTGTGTCCTTGACCTCGCGACGTGGAGTAAAAGTCAAAACAGTTGATCTGACGACTTCCCTGGAGTCGCTGTCGTATTTTCTATCTCAGCCTTCAAACAGTACCGTTACTCAAGCACGACGGAGAACTTCCAGTAAACAAGCATGGATGAGCAAACAGCCAAACAAGATCTGATCCGCGTTTGCCACCTGATGTACGAGCGAAGCTACGTCGTCTCGTCCGACGGCAACGTGAGCGTGCGGCTCGACGATGGTCGAATCCTCGCTACGCCGACCATGACTTGCAAGGGTCGCATGACCGAGGACCTGATCGCGATTACAGATCTCAACGGCAACGCGCTCAACGATCGGCGCGCTTCGAGTGAGCTCGCTATGCATCTATTGATCTATCGCGAGCGTCCGGATGTGAAGGCTGTGTGCCATGCTCATCCACCACACGGAACCGCGTTCGCCGTCGCCGGGCTAGCGATTGATCAGCCGATTCTTTCCGAAGTGATCCTAACGCTTGGTTGTGTGCCGCTTGCAGCTTATGGAACTCCGTCAACGGAAGAGTTGACTATCGAGATGCAGCCATTCGTGAAACATCACAATGCTTTGTTGATGGCGAATCACGGCGCCGTCGCGTACGGTGCGGATCTCTGGCAGGCGTGGGACCGTCTCGAGACTCTGGAACACACGGCGAAGATCGCCATCCTCTCGCGCGTGCTCGGCGGCTCGAAGAATCTTCCACCAGATGCGATTGAGAAGTTAATTAACGTGCGTGAAGCTGCCGGTTACCTCGGAGAGTCGGCACGCGGGCAAGCTTGCGGATACTTGCGCGAGAGCCCGGACGAGAATGGTGGCAACAAGATCTCACTGACGCGCGAAGAGCTGGTCGAATTGTTAAGTCAGGCAGTAAATGGTAAATAGTCCGGTATTAAATCTGTGTTTATCTGTGGCTGAAGGAGCATAACGAATGCAAGAAGCACTCGGAATGGTTGAAACTAAAGGCCTGGTGGCGATGATTGAAGCCGCCGATGCGATGGTGAAGGCTGCGAACGTCACGCTCGTCGGTTATGAAAAGATCGGCGCCGGTTTTGTGACGGCGATCGTTCGTGGCGACGTTGCGGCAGTGAAAGCTGCGACTGATGCAGGCGCTGCGGCGGCGCGACGCGTCGGTGAGTTGGTAAGCGTGCACGTGATCCCGCGCCCGCACGGCAGCGTCGATGAAACTCTGCCCATAGGACTTGATCGATAATCCGACATGATCATTGCTCGCATTCTCGGGACTGTTGTCGCTACCCAAAAAGACGAACGGTTGAGCGGAAAGAAGTTGTTGATCGTGCGACCGATTAATGTAGACGGCAGTGATACGACCGGCTATGTAGTTGCGGTTGACACAGTGGGCGCCGGATTTCACGAGCGCGTGCTCGTCGTTGCCGGCTCGAGCGCGCGGTTGGCCCAGGGTATGAAGGACGTGCCTGTGGATGCGGCAATTGTGGGAGTGATCGATACGGTCGATGTTACATAGATGAGCTTTGTGCTTTGAACTTTGTACTTGGTATTTAGTTGGAATCGGGCACAAAGCACAAAGTACAAAGAACCAAGCACCAAACGAATGCAACTCGCGCGCGTAATCGGTACAGTCGTAGCCACCGTCAAGAACGATTCACTCGAAGGTCGCAAGCTGTTGGTTGTGCAGACCGTCGATAGGAATCTCGAAGTATCCGGAAAGCCGATGGTAGCTATCGATTCTGTGGGCGCAGGTGTTGGTGAACTGGTCTTCTGGTGTCGCGGAAAGGAAGCGAGTTTTCCATTCAAACGTGAAGACACGCCTACGGATTGCACGATCATCGGGATTGTTGATTCCGAGAAGCACGTAACCAGATGATTCTTGCGCGCGTAGTTGGAAATGTGGTGGCCACGAAAAAGAACCGGCGCTACGAGAATGCGCGCGTGATGTTGTGCCAGCAGATCACGCCCGAAGGTGAGGAGACGAGTTATTCGGTGCTGGCACTTGATT
>DASTVU010000580.1:0-3663 GCA_035758935.1 Pyrinomonadaceae bacterium
GGGTTGACCCGACGCTACCGCGTTACGGTACTGACCTCGTCCAAGAATCACGCCCGCTGACCATAGTACTGGCGCTCTTAATGCCAACGAACATTGATAGCGTCTACATTTTGCCACACAAACTTGTCAGTTTTAGCAGGACTCGCATCATGGTCCAGAGTTACAACTGAGAAGCAATACACATAACGATCCAGGGAGGTGTGGCGGAATGGCAAGGTACAGTAAGAAGGCCGGCAAAAAAGTCGAAAAGGCCATGCATGAGCGCAAGGAAGGAACGTTAAAGAGCGGCCGTTCGGGGAAGAAAGTAACGAGCAAGAAACAAGCGATAGCGATCGGTCTATCGCAGGCTCGTGAGGAGGGCGCAAAGGTGCCGGCCAAGAAAGGCTCTAAGAAGGGTTCAAAGAAAAGCTCCTCAAAGAAAAAGTAAATAGCGTTTGTTTTGTGTTCTGCGTCCCAGATTACACAGATTCTATAAGTCAAATCTGTGTAATCTGTGGACACTACTTGACGTTAAGCGCCGCTCGGAAGAGTTTGTTGCACTCTTCTTCCAGCACTCCTCCAACAACTGTGCATTGACGGAAAGCAGCAAGGCGTGCGAGCTCTTCGGCTCGGATATCGATGGCCCACCAGTTCAAACTCTTCAAGAATGGTATCGACGAGCCAAAAACTACTCGTCTAATTCCGGCCCACGCAACCGCACCCTGGCACATCGCACACGGCTCGGCGGTTGTGTAAAGCGTCAACTTGGTCCAGTCGATCTTCGGATGAGACGATGCGCACTTGTTGATCGCATCCATTTCACCGTGCCACGTCGGATTCTGAACCGAACGATTCCAACCCTCCGCGACGACAACATTTTGCTGGTCCACCAACAACGCTCCGAAGGGATACTTGGGGTTGTTTCCACCTAAGCGAATGGCTCTCCGCATGTGCAACTCATCGTTGGGTTCTACGAGTGTGCCAACATTAGTGTAGCCAAAAGTGGTGCGTAGCATTGGCACTGCCACTACAGATGAAACCAAATTGCGAAGCAAAGTTCGCCGCTTCATACAGTTCCTCCGTCGATTTATTTCATGGCGACCAATGCCATGTTAACGTATTCCAGTATGGTTAACCTTAACGACGTGCGCGTGAGGAACGACTTTCAACCCGGCGATCTCGGTTACGGATTCCTTTTGCTGATGCATCGCGAGGCGAACGCCGCGCAGCTACGCTATTTCCTGCTCGCTCCTGAATACAGAGGCATCGGATTGGGAAAACGCCTCATGGATCTGTACATGGAATTTCTTCACGCATGTGGTTACAAATCGTCATACTTATGGACCACCAACGAACAGGAGGCTGCGGCGTCGCTTTACCGGCGTTACGGGTTCGTATTGACCGAAGAAAAAGAGTCAACAGCTTTTGGCAAGGCGTTGAAAGAACAGCGGTATTACCTTCGCCTTTCTTGATTGAGACTTTGAATGGACGAATCGTCACCAACAGCCGCCGCACTCTCCCACTGGCTTCGTCGGGCGGGCAGCCTGCCAAACGGAGAAATCACTCAAGTTCACATCGATCTTGAACACACGACATCTATCTCGAAATTGTACTTCCTGACTGCGACGTACACTTCTGACGCGCCGTCTGATCTGCCCCGGCTCCTCGTCGTCAAATCGCCACTTGTACAGTCAACTGGAGACGGTCCGGAAGTACAGTTTTACCGAGACCTCGCACCAATTCTTGCGACGCCGCCCATCGTACGCTGCCTGGCCGCTATAGAAAACAGTGACGGAAATCCGGAAACGATTGTGATCGAAGATCTGCGAGCCACTCACAACCATCTACCGTGGCCATTGCCACCGACGCGGAGTCAAGCCGAAATTGCTATTGACGCTTTGGCCCACGTTCACGCTCAGTACTGGGAAGCGCCGTCGCTCGGCAGCACTATCGGTCTTCACAACAGCGAGCAGAGTCTGACAAATATGTTGAAGGGCGTCATCGAGCATCTCCCTCCTTTTTTCGACGAGTTTGGAGACTCACTCACTGCCGACGTGCGCAAGCTTTACGATCGAGTATTTGCATCGTCGCTCAAACCGTGGATGCGTTTAACCGATCCACGCGCGCTCACCATCATTCACGGCGATGCTCATTCATGGAACTTTCTTTTTCCTCGCTCCGGCTCAGGCCCTGCGTATCTGATTGACTGGCAACTCTGGCACATCGACGTTGGTGCTCGAGACCTGGCGTTTCTCATGGCCCTGCATTGGTATCCTAATCGTCGTCGTGAACTGGAAACGTCGCTCATCCGGCGTTACCACGAAACTCTTCTCACACACGGTATCGCTAACTACGCGCTCGACGACCTGTGGCTCGATTACCGTCGCTGCGTTGTAAGAAACCTGACGATTCCGATCATTTTCTGGAGTCGTGGAATGACGCCTGAAGGTTGGTGGCACCGCCTCGAATGCACGGTGGCCGCATACGACGATCTGGATTGCGATGAGTTGTTATAAGTTTATGGCGCTTGGATCGCGTACTTGATAACGTGGTCGCGGGCTATGACGTAGAGTTCATTCTTGTCATTGAAGACCATGCCGAATGCCATGCCCTTCAAGTTGAGAATCGTGAGATATCGTCCGTCGGCGTCAAAGACCTGAATGCCTTTTATGTCGCCAACGTAGATGCGGCCGTATCCGTCCACCGCAATCGAATAGGGTGATCGAAGTTGACCGGGTTTATCACCCGAGCCGCCGAAACGATTTACAAACTTTCCATCACGGGTGAATTTGAAGACTGCATTGTTGAATCTACCGAGTGCGTAAATTGCACCCGACCCGTCGGCCGCAACTCGCATGCTTAACTCCGAGTCGCCACTCGCACTGCTGATCGCGGCAGGAATGGTTTGGACAGCCTTGCCGTTTGCATCAAACGTGACGAGGTCGTCTCGACCGCCATGCGATGCAGTTACAAGTCCGCCATCGGCTTTCGCCGTAACGTCGTCGAAGTTTGATTTTTCGTACACCAATTGACCAAGTTTCTCACCGGTTTCGCCTCGATGTAGTCCAACACCACCACCGTGCACTACGTAGACTGTCCCTTTGCGATCGGCGGCAAGCCCGCGCAGAATCGTCTTTCGATCGCCGATGGTCCACTGCGTGAGGAATTTGCCGTCCGGATCGAAGACTTGAATTCGCCCGCCCATGTATTCGCCGACATAGATACGTCCCGTGCCATCGACTGCGATACTGCGTGCGTCGGTAAACATTCCGGGGCCGATTCCTTCGCTGCCAAAGTCGAGCAAGACATTTGCGAAGCTATTCGTGCTGTCCTTCGCCGGGACCTTACCACCGGGAGGATTAGTAGTTTCGTTAACGGTGCGTGTTACCGAGGAAAACACTGGGGCCAACACTCCAACTGCAGCGAGGCCGATGACGGCAACAATGATGAGAGGAATCACCAGCAGTAACCAAAGTGATTTGGGGAGCTTCGTTCCCTGTGGAATCCCGAGTTGAATCCGAACCACTTGCGGTGGTTGTCCGGTAAGCTCATTGGGCGCGATCAGTTGGCTATGACAATAATCACAGCGCACTGTCGATTTCCTGTTGCTCAGATCTGAGGAGCGTTCGTACGTTACCGGCGCTCCACACTTGGGACAGTCGAATGTCTGCGGCATAGGTTCGA
>DASTVU010000581.1:0-6944 GCA_035758935.1 Pyrinomonadaceae bacterium
AGCCAGCCAAGAACGAGAACGAGCGAGCGCAGGGTTTCATTACCGGATCCTGCCAATGCGTCGAGCAGGTTCTGAATGCCTGTGGGCGAGATTTCACGACTGCCCAGATCTGCGATATGAGCACCTTCGGAATATTGCTCCTCATAGCGATCGTGGATTGCCGCAAGCGCGTCCGCGATTACGGGAGTTGGAACAGCCGGCGTGTTCAATAACGCAATCAAAGGTGCGACTGCACTGTCATCACCGAGTTGGCCCAGCAGAGTGATTGCAGGCTCACGCAGGAATTCGTCATCAAGAAGCGCCACCATCGCCGGGGCAATGCGCGCGTCGCCGATCTTTGCGAGAGACTCGATTGCTGCAAAACCAAGGAAGTAGTCTCTCGACTCTGCGATCTCAACAAGTGCGTCCACAGCTCCCGCTGCCTTCAGCTTGCCCAGCGCTTCGATCGCGTGATACTGCACGTTGGTATCTTCGTCACTCAGTGTCTTCATTAATCCGTCGATGGCACGATCGCTACCTTTATCGCCCAGGGCCAGGGCTGCCTGCATTCGCAGATCCGGATCGGAGTCGTTGAGCAATTCGAGTAATGGCGAGAGAGTATCGACCTCACTCGCTGTCAGCACCTGAAGCGCACTGTTCAAAAGCGACGGATTATGATGATTCTTGACTACCAGGCTTACGAGCGCGGCGATCGCTTCAGGCACCGCACGTTGCGACACTCCCTTGATTGCCGCACGACGAACTCTCCAACTTTCATCACTCAACGCATCGAGCAATGGCGTCGTGTCGAAAGACGCGTCGTCGCTCAGGGTCTCGGCCGCATTCAACCGCGTTGCTTCATCGCCTTCAACCAAACGCTCCGACAGTTCGCGCTCACGTTCTAGTCGCTCCGTGACGTCCTCGATCGTCACAATCAGTCCGGCAATCGTGTCGTCGTCACGCAACGGCGCGATGGTGACTAGTTGCTGCATCTTGTCGAAATGCGTCGAAGGTGTTGTGGGAGCACAAGGAATGAGGAAATGATGAAAGGCTGTCGCCAACACTTCCACGACGCCATCGCTAAGTGATCTCTGAAAGCGCTTCAACAGTCCGCGTTCCTCGATATCAGGCACAACGGCAGTCAACGCCTGACCCACAGCAGTTTCCTCACTGATGCGGGTGAGTCGCGCCAGAGTGGCGTCCCAAACTCGAATCACGAGCTTAGTGTCTGTTGTAAAAACGCCGACTGTCGGCTGGATATTAGTCACGAATTTTTTGCCACAGATAAACGCGGATTTTCACAGATTATTTTTCTTGTTCTGATCCGCGTTTATCCGCGTTCATCTGTGGCTGATTTTTCGTCCGTCTGCTTCGAGGCTTGCCATTGCCGACAACCATGTTGTCCATGATCTCGCCGAGTTCGCGCGCGCGATCTGCAAGCCCGGATGTGCTGGTTAACGTTGCTTTCACACCCTCGGCGTTGCGATTTGTTATCTGGCGAAGCTCGTCAACCGCCGTGCGAATTCTGTCGGCCGAGTCGAGGTGATTGCGATTGGTGTTGGTAATACGCAGTGCTTCTTTTGAAACATTGGCAACGCCGATACTCATTTCGTGCGACGTGCGAGCCTGCTCACGCATCGCTTTCGTTACCTGATCAGCTTGCATACGCATACTCTGCGTCGCGACAGCAATCTCCGACGACGCCTTCGTCTGCTCACTCATCGCTTTGCTGACTTCGCTGATCTGCCGCGCGAGTTGCATTGCCTCTTTCGATACCTGATCACCGGCAACTGCCTGCTCACTCAATGCACGCGACGTAGATACCGCTCCGCGGCGCATCGATTCGACGGCTGCAGAGATCTGTTTGGAGGCCGCTGCCTGTTCGTTGGCAGATTTACGCACTTGCTTCGCCGAACTACTCGTGCTCTGCGCCGCCTTGATAATCTCCCTTGACGCACGACCCTGCTCGTTTACTGCCTTGCTGACTTCTTTTGCTGTCTTGCGCATCTCGGTTGCTGCTTTGACGATCTGCTGCGTGGCCTGGGCTTGCTCTATCACTGCAGTCGAAACTTGCTTTGTTTGTGTAGCAGTAGTCTCTATCGCTGTAACCACAGTTTGACCAGCCGTCAATTGTTCCTCGGTTGCATCGGCGATTTGTCCGACAAGCTGGGTTGTTTGATTGATGCCGGCGAGTATCTTCTTCAGTCCTGCGGCGCCCTCTTCTGCGAGTTGCCCGCTTTCGTCGGCCACGCGCATTCCATCACTTGCGGCAGTTACGGCTTCGCGGACGGCTTCCTGAAGCGACCTGATGATCACTGCAATGTCGGCGGTGGCTTGAGCAGATCGATCGGCGAGATTTCTGATCTCTTCGGCCACTACTGCAAAACCGCGACCAGCATCACCTGCGCGAGCGGCCTCGATCGAAGCGTTCAGCGAAAGCATGTTGGTTCGTTCAGCAATGATATTGATCGTGTTGACGATGCCACCAATCTCATCAGAACGTTTTCCCATCTCGCGAATCACGCCAGATGATTGCTCCATCGCAGACCGCACCCGCAACAATCCATGGATTGACTTCTGAGCGGCGGCTCCACCTTCTTCAGCTTGTTTGCTTAACTGGCTCGTCGCTTCCTCGGCACGCTTTGTCAACGCGACCACCGAATGTAACGAACGATCCATTTGATTCGCGCTGCCGGCCGCACTGGTGGCAGCGTCAGTAATGCGCTCTGCGCTTTGAGCCACTCCCTGCACCGAACGCGCCATCTGCTCGATCGAGGTCGACACTTCTTCGACTGAAGACGCGAGACTCTCCGTCATTGCCGCGACCTCTTCGATCGACGCAGCCATTTCATTGATCGCGGAAGAAGTTTGCTCCGCCGCGACCGTCATATCATCGGCGTTTCCGGAGAGACTTATGACCGACGCTGCCACCTCTTCCATGCTTGCTGCAGTTTCATTCACCGATGCGGTGAGAGAATCCGTGTCTGCGCTTACGGATTTGATGGAGCTGGCGATCTCCGTCATCGCCCCGGTCACCTCTTCGGCGGATGTGGCCATGCTCTGGACCGTGCTGTTAACACCCTCAATCGATCGTGTGTTCTCCTCAACGGCAGCCGAGATTTCCGTGATGGACGCTGAAAGAGATTCGGCATTCTTGCTGACCTCTTCGATCGATGCGGCACTCTCGTTAACTGACGAAGCGAGTTCTTCAGTGGAAGTTGCAATCGACTCGACCTGCGTCGTCATTTCGCCCATGGAAACAGACATCTCATCGGCGACAGCGACCGTTCTATCGAGTACACGTGTCTGTACCTCGGCGCCTTCTGCGACCTCATTTGCTGTCGTAGTGATTTGACTGGCCGATTCGGCAACCTGAAGCGCTTGCCGGCGAATCGCTCCGACGTCTCTGTCAAGATTGTTGCTTGAGCTTTGTATCGCCTGAGACATAGTTCTATCTCCCGTCCATCATCAATTCTGTATTCGCGTGTGAAATCTGTGGCTCGACTTCGTAATCAAGGTCAAGCACCGCATCTAAATTCAAAATCAGGATCATGCGTTCACCGATCGTGGCAATGCCTTCAAGATAGTGACCACTCAATCCGGTGAGCGCCACGGGCGGCGGTTCGATCGAGTCCGGCGAAATTTTGATAAACTCGCGCGCCGTATCGACAACGAGCCCGACCACCCTCTTATCTGTATTAATGACAACCAATCGAGAACGCAGATCGCGTTCAATTCTCTCGAATCCAAAACGTGTGCGCAGATTCAATGCCGGAATCACCTGACCACGCACCAGGACGACTCCTTCGACCGCGGGATGAGCATTGGGAACTGAGGCAACGTCGTCGATCATCTCGATCTGTTGTACAAAACGACTGCGCACACCGTACATCGTTCCCGCTAACTCAAAAAGAATGAATGGTTCCATCTGTGTCATCCGTGGCTAATGTTTCGACGTCACTGCGAGCTGTCGTAGTGCGGTAATGTCCAGAATCAACACCACACGCTGGTCTCCGAGTTCGGTCGCCCCGGCGATGCCTTTGCTTTGTGCGAGCGGATCTTTAAGGGCACGCACCACGATTTCCTGCTGTCCGAGTATTCGATCAACCGCCAGACCCAACGCATTTGTTTCCTCCCCAACCACGAGGACATGGAAGTTGTCGCCACGCTGGTGATTCATCTCAAAAACGCGTGCGAGTCGAATCAAAGGCAAAACTTTTCCGCGATAGGAAATGATTTCGTTATTCTCCAACACCCGGGTTGCTGACGACTCGACTTCCAGAACCTCTCTCACTGCCGATTGTGGCACCGCAAACCTTTGACCATTCACGCTGACGATGAGGGCTTCAGCAATCGCGAGTGTCAAAGGTAATTCGATTGTGAAAGTCGTGCCTTCGGTGACTTTCGTCGCAAGCGATATTCGCCCGCCGAGTTCTTCAGTTGCCTTCTTGACGACATCCATTCCCACGCCACGGCCGCTCTCTCGATCAGCTTCGTCGCGTGTTGAAAATCCGGGAGTGCAGAGCAGATCCAATAAGGCGTCGTCATCGAGTTGAGCGTTTTCAGGACTGAGACCCCTGGCATTTGCCCTCGCGAGGACGAGACTGCGATCAATGCCGCGGCCGTCGTCAGCAATCTTGATAACGATCTTCTCGCCGGCGGTGATTGCGCTCAGCGATAACAGACCTTCACTTCGCTTCCCTTGCGCTTCTCGTTCGGCAGCGGTTTCGAGTCCATGACTAACGGCATTGCGCACCAGGTGCATGAGCGGATCCATCATCCGCTCGACCAGGAACTTGTCGATCTCCGTTTCGCCGCCACTGAGTTGCACGATGACTTTCTTGCCGCTCTCACGCGCGAGGTCGCGTACCACGAACGTCATGCGTTCAAACATCTCGCCGATTTGGACCATGCGCACGCGCATGACGCTGTCGCGCAAGTCTCGCAGTTGCCGGCTCATGCTCAGACTTGTTTCCTGAAGCGAACGCCAGAGCGCGGGCGGTGTGGAGCGTTTTAAGTCAGTCAGTTGTTCCTCGAGCCTTGTGCGACTGATCACGAGTTCACCGATGATGCGCATCAACTCATCGAGGCGATCGAGATCGACGCGCACCACGCTTGCCGGCGCTATGGTCGGGATTGGCTGCGTTTCCTTTGTTCGCGGTGCAGACTCGACTGCAATAGGCTTGAATGTCAGACCGTCAGCTTCGAAATTCGCAAGCGCTGTCTTGTCGGCGTCGGTCACGACGATAAACTCGAAAGCGATTTCGCCGGCGCCTTTAACTACCGGCTTTGACTGGATGAGCTGACCAAGCTCCTGCAGTCTTGATCGCACGCTGTTGACGTTAATGCCCCGCTCGGAAAGCTCGGCCGTGGGCGTAAACTCGACCTGCCAACGTGTGGCTGTTCCATCTGTCTCTGGTTCTTGAGAAGAAGTCGCGGGCGGTTTTTCGCCACCTGGTGAGTCAGTGGAAACGGATTGCAATCGCTCTACGATCTCATCGATTGATGGAATGGGCTGATCGCTACGACGCGCATTAATAACGTTTTCGAGTAACGAAACGCCGGCCAGGAGCGATGCAAATCCCGAATCGCTCAAGACGACCGCTCCTTCACGCAATTCGCGCAAGTAGCTTTCGAGATGATGGGCGAGTTGCTCGGCGGCACTCAGGCCGACCATTCCGGAGATTCCTTTGAGAGTGTGGAAACTGCGAAAGAGATTATCGAGGAGCGTGCGGTCGACTGTGCGCATGTCGACTTCGTCTTCGAGCGTTACAAGCGAGCGGCGTATCGAGACGAGGTGTTCGTCACACTCAGCGTAGTAGTCGTCGAGAAACTGATCGAAGAACTCACCACGATTGTCGGGATTTAGATTATCCATCAACTCGCCTGCAGCAGTGAGCCGACCACGTCAGCCAACTGCCGCGGATCAAAAGGCTTTGTCAGGTAACGATTCGCGCCTGCGGCCAGAGCTTCTGTACGGCTGGACTCCTCACCTTTAGTGGTCAGCACGACAATGGGAATGTTTCGATAGGCTTGATGACTGCGCACAAAACCGATCACCTCCATACCGTGCATGTCCGGCATGTTGAGGTCGAGCACCATCAGGTCGACGGGTTCGATGGCCAGTCGTTCGATGGCTTCGAGACCGCTGCCCGCCTGTGTAGACTTAACCTTCCGCAGCGAGCCCAGCGACGTAATCACCATGCGCCTCATCGTCGGCGAATCATCAACCACTAAGATATTGTTCATCTTGAGATCGTCTGACATTTATGAAGGCACACCACACCTGGCAGATTTTGCCGGTTCGCGGGGGCGCGCAAAGGCAAATCAGGGGAACGGTATGACCGGGGACGGTCATTGTACGAGAAAGTACAAAAATACCAAAGTTGAGTTATTGCCCAATCTGGGCGTGAATTGGGCGTAACTGTAGGGGCGGCCCTCCGTGGCCGCCCTCGATTTGAACGGCGTCTGTGAATACATTGCAGATCAAACCGAGGGCGGCCACGGAGGGCCGCCCCTACAGTTACGCCCAAGTCGTCCGTTTGTTGACATTTGCGTCGCGGTCCATCCATCCCATATCTTACGGCTCCTGCAATTGAGACCAATCAGAGGATTGAAACGAGATGATTCATCACGCGGTGTCCGTTTTGGGCTTCGTGATCTTCGCAGGTTTGGCGTGGTTACTTTCCAGTAGTCGACGCCGAATTGCGTGGAAGACGATCGCCTGGGGTGTGGCATTGCAGCTCATCATTGGTCTGATCATCTTCCGTTTACCAGGATCACATAGAATTCTGCTCTGGCTAAACGATGCAGTGCTGGCATTACTCAATGCCTCAAAGAGCGGTTCAACCTTCCTGTTTGGACCACTCGCGGCAAGTCCCGGCGAGTCAGGCTCGGTCGGCTTCATTCTCGTCTTCCAGGTTCTTCCGGTCGTGATTTTCTTTGCGGCCTTCACCGCGATGCTC
>DASTVU010000582.1:0-4935 GCA_035758935.1 Pyrinomonadaceae bacterium
ATCCCCAGAACTCCAAAAGTCGACACGATGGCGATAATCGCAATCGTGATCACCATCTGCATGACGGTGAACCCATGCTGCTGCTTTTTGTTGTTACTTTTCATTTTTGCGCGTCTACCTCCGACAAGGAGTCTTTCTGGAAGGCCGGACAACTCGTCCGCTCCGCTATCGGCAACAACTGTTCCGTTGAATAATGGGCCCAAATTCCCGCTGTTTTCTGGCTTGATGAGACAGCACGCTTCGAGAGCTGTTACATTTAGTGACAGCAGTGGGAAGAGGATTCCATAGGTCTAATAGGTCCTATAGGACTTATATGACCTATAAGATCCTTGACACCCGCTGACTGAAAAATCGATCATTGCACGCAGTGGCCGATATCCTACTTGTCGAAGACAAAGACAGCCTGCGTCGCGTACTGCGACTAACTCTCGAAAATGCCGGATACAGCGTCGCGGAAGCAGATGACGCTCGCGCCGCTCTTAATGAGATCGCAGAAGCTCGTCACCGTCTTGTCCTCACTGACTTGCGCATGCCAAACGGCTCGGGCTTGGACGTGCTGCGTGCAGCTCGGGCCGCTGACGCAGACGTGCCCGTCATCGTCATGACGGCTTTCGGTTCGATTGACGAAGCGGTTCAGGCGATGAAAGACGGTGCGCACGACTTTCTCCAAAAACCGGTTGACTCCAATCATCTGCTGCTGCTGGTCGAGCGAGCGCTCGAACAGGCTCGGCTGAGAACTGAGAATGTGCTGTTGCGTGAAGAATGGTCGCGGCGTTATGGCTTTCCGCGAATCATCGGCGAGTCAGAAACACTCAAACGTGCAGTTGGTGAAACACAGCGAGTCGCACAAACTGAGACGACCGTCCTGCTCCTGGGAGAGTCAGGCACCGGCAAGGAACTCTTCGCGCGCGCGGTCCATCATCTTTCCGCACGCCGCAACCATCCGTTTGTAGCGATCAATTGCGCCGCGATACCTGAAACGCTGATTGAAAATGAACTCTTTGGTCACGAGCGCGGTGCATTCACGGGAGCTACCGATCGGCGCCAGGGAAAGTTTGAACTTGCCTCAGGTGGCACAGTTTTCCTCGATGAAATCGGGGAATTGCCCCTCGGAGTCCAGGGAAAACTACTGCGCGCGATTGAAGAAAAAGTAGTGGATCGCATTGGAGGACGCGCTCCCGTCGCGGTAGACGTCCGTATTGTGGCGGCAACAAACAAGGATTTGAAAACAGCCGCTGAGAATGGGCAGTTTCGTGGTGACTTGTTCTTTCGTCTGGCAGTGTTTCCTATCGAAGTGCCGCCATTGCGCGAGCGCGGTGACGATATCCTGCTGCTTGCGCATCACTTTGCGTCTGAAATCGGGCGCGAGTTACGCGGGCGTGAAGCGCAGTTGAGCGACGAAGCGATTGCAGCACTACGCCGGCATCAATGGCCCGGAAACGTTCGTGAACTCGAGAACGCAATCGAGCGCGCCTGCATCATCTCCGATACTCTTGTGTTGGAACCGACTGATCTGGGACTTGGACCGGAAGTCACAACACAATCTGAAACACTGGAACAGCTCGACCTTGCGGGTACGCTCTCCGAGGTGGCCCATCGTGCGCTGCGACTGGTCGAGCGCAAAAAGATAGCCCGCGCGCTGGAAGCCAATCTTGGCAACAAAAGTAAGACTGCCGAGGACCTCGGCGTCAGCTATAAGACCCTCCTGAATAAAATCAAAGAGTACGGTATCTAACAACGCAGTTAGACACGATTTATAAGATTTGCAGGATTAACAGGATCAGCATCTTGTTAATCCTGCAAATCTTGAGAATCCTGTCCAACACTTGTCTTGGAAGTCTTTCTCGATTAGCACTTTCTCCTTTACAGCTAAATTAACCAAGGACAAGGAGTCCCCCGTAAAATGCCCCAGTTTTTCAACCTGCAACGCCTGATACTAGCCTCAGCGGCGTTCGCTATCATGGTGATCGCTTCGTCGACCGCATGGGCCGACCCCATTACGATCACCGTCGGAAACCCGAACAATCAAAATACCGATAACGTCCTGTTCAATAACGCGAATCTCGTGCACTCTGGACTGCTCGTGCAAGGTGATTTCAACGGCGCGGGCGCCGGTTTTATCGTTGATTTCACTTCCACTTCCGGCAACGGCAACCTCGGCGTGAGCGGTGGTCAGGCAGTGCTCGTCGGCGGCATCGGCAACAGCCCGTTTTCCAATACCACCGTTCAACTCGAGAACGGCGCCACGTTCACAAAAGCCATCCTGAACATCGACGTTACTGCTGGTTTGCCACCACCAACACAGGTCCAGTTCACCGTTAACTACACTCTGGCGGGCGGGCAAGTCTTCAGCCAGGTCTTTTCGGTCGATACGAATGGACAGAATTTCTTCGGTATTGAAGCCTCAGAAGGCGCAGTAATCAACAGCATCACCGTGCAGGGCATAAACGGCACAACCTTTCAGGACATCAACCAATGGCGTCTCGGTGGATTCGCGCCTGCGAACAACCCGGTTCCCGAACCGGCAAGCCTGTTCCTGCTTGGTAGTGGATTGCTTGGAACTGCGGGCGCCCTCCGTCGTCGTCTAAAGAACCGCAATAATCAGGATTCATAGGAACTCAGGAGATTCAGAACAATGTATACGAGGCCAATGATTCTTCCCCTTGAATCGACCGGTCGAATTTACGTTCTACAGGATGAAAAGGGCCAGGTAGTTGGAACCGGCTCAAGAGAGGTTTGTGAAACCCTGATGTATATCATCGGTGCAGGTTTGTCATCTGGGACCGATAATACTCAGCAGAGCGCTCACGGCAACGTTCGCGCTGCAATCACAATATAGCCGCTAGTAAGTGCTTCCTTTTTATCTGGAACAGGCCTGGTACCTGTTCCAGAAATTTTTTTTAAAATTTTCTGGAGACCTCGCTGTATTGAAAATATAAATTAGATATCCTGGAAAAACGGATAGTTGGTGCAGCGGCGGGCAGGCGGGCGGCTCCGGTCCGCGCTTTTGTGTTTGGTCTTTCTGATCCACGCTAATCCGCGTTAATCTGTGGTTCGTGCAACCTGTACTCTCCGCTCAACAGATCCGCGAAATCGACCGTCTTACCGTCGAGAACTATCACACGTCTTCCCTGCTCTTAATGGAAGCTGCCAGTGCTGCCTGCATGGAGGCAATCCGAGCTCGCCTGGACGGCGACCTGGAGAACAAAAAGGCCCTGATTCTTTGTGGAAAAGGTAACAACGGGGGGGACGGCGCGGCTCTGGCGCGTGCCCTCTCCCGGGCCGGGATGCACTGTAGTGTCGTGCTGTTCGGGAAGTTCTCCGAGACGTCAGGCGATGCCCGCACAAACTTTGAATCGGTGGCTCGACTGGCAAGTTTCGAGGCCGGGTCGCATGAGTCGCCGCCGCCACTCACGTTTATCGAATGCGAAAGTGTCGGCGCCTGGGAACAACTGGCAAAACCCCGCAGCGCCTACGACGTCATCGTCGATGCTCTCTTTGGAACCGGTCTGACACGGCCTCTCGAAGGCGTGTTTCTCAAAGTCATTGAACATCTGTCGATGCTGAGGGACGCACGCGACCGTGCTTCAGGCATACGGCCCCTCGTGCTTTCGATCGACATTCCATCCGGCCTGAATGCTGATAAACCTAAACCTATCGGCCCAGCGGTCGAGGCTGACATCACCGTTACCTTCACCGCTCCCAAACTCGCGAATGTGCTTTCCCCGGCCTGTGACTTTGGCGGTGAATTGATTGTTTCTGACATTGGTTCGCCAACTTCATTGATCGAAGCCACGAAGCCCTGGTTGTTTTTGACTGAAGCGGAAGAAGCACGGCAGTGGCTCGTGAGCACGCGCTACACACGCGAGTCGTACAAGAACACACACGGTCACGTGCTGGTTGCAGCCGGTTCGCGTGGCTATTCTGGAGCGGCAGCGCTAACCGGCAGCGCTGCTATGAGATCGGGCGCCGGTTTGGTAACGATCGCGACGCCCTCGAGTGCGCAAACTTCCGTGGCCAGTAGCGCGATCCCGGAAGTGATCACGACGGCACTGGCAGAAACAGACCGCGGAGCCGTGAGCGATGAGGCCGCAGATCATTTTTTGAAACTCGCTGAAAAGTCGACGGTGGTTGCGGTTGGGCCAGGACTTACTTCGGACGATGAACGCACACGCCGCTTTGTGCGCACGATCGTTGAGCGCCGAACCAGGCCCACGGTTATCGATGCTGATGGATTGAATTCCCTCGCGCCCTGGCCGGCAAATCTTAAAGGGTCAGATCAGCGTCCACTTGTGCTGACGCCACACCCGGGCGAAATGC
Source organism: Pyrinomonadaceae bacterium (assembly GCA_035758935.1). GTDB lineage: Bacteria > Acidobacteriota > Blastocatellia > Pyrinomonadales > Pyrinomonadaceae > PSRF01. Next base: position 4,321 of record DASTVU010000582.1, read on the forward strand.
TCAGGCTGATGGGGGCCGAAGACAAATCCGCCCTCGACGATCGGGTCGCTACCGCGCGTGAATTCGCTACCGCGCACCATGTCATCCTCGTCCTTAAAGGCTCGCGTTCACTTGTCGCGACGCCGGACGGTCGCGTGTGTATCAATCCAACCGGCAATGCCGGACTCGGCACCGCCGGCGCAGGCGACACCCTTACTGGTCTAATCTCCGGCTTCCTGGCTCAAGCTTATGCGACTCTCGAAGACCGCGCCGACCCAATCGCCGCCACGATCGCCGCACTGTATGTCGGCGGCCTGGCCGGTGATTTCGCCGCCCAGGAACTCGGCATGCGCACGATGCTCGCCTCCGACATTCGCGAACATTTCTCTCACGCCATCCGCTCCCTCGACCCGCTCGACGAGGAGCCATAACAAGATAAAGAAGCACCCAAAGTGATAACATGCAAGGGAGTACGACTTATTCTGAATGATAGAATACTGTGAAGGTGATTAATGCAGGTTAAAACCACTTACCCGACAGCACGAGCCGATTTTGCAAGAATATATGAGCAGGCCCACAATGGTCGCATAGTTATCATTAGCCGTGGCGGCAAGAAGGATGTAGCTCTTATTTCTA
>DASTVU010000583.1:0-9191 GCA_035758935.1 Pyrinomonadaceae bacterium
CAAATGGCCGCATCTATTTCGCGACTGATGCAGGTCTTTACAGCATCGGCAGTAAGAAGTCGAGTCAGACATCTTCGCAGCCCGCGGGAGCGGCTGTTGGAACTCCAGTAAGTTCTCAAGCTCCGACATACGTGCAAGTAGTGCCAACGGAGTTGATGCTGAAACCGGGAGACAAGGTGAATTTCCGGGTTCGACTCTTCGACGCACAGGGAAATTTTGTTCGTGAAGAACCATCCGCTACGTGGTCACTCGACCAGTTGAAAGGGACGGTGGAGAACGGTCACTTCACTGCCGGCAATGAAACTGTGGCCCAGGCAGGACTGGTGAAAGCCACTGTCGGCAACATCAGTGGAACTGCCAGCGTACGCGTCTTTCCGCCATTGCCATGGAGTGAAACATTCGATTCGTACGCCGTTAACGCTGCGCCGCCAAGCTGGGTGAGCATGACGCTGAAGTTTGGCGTGCGCGATCAGAATGGTAACAAAGTGCTCGCGAAGTTGACTGAAGGTTCGTCGCTGCTGAGCCGTTCGCGTGCTTATATTGGGCCCTCTGACTGGTCTAACTACACTGTCGAAGCCGATGTTTCAGCAACGCAAAAACGGCGACAGCAAGGTGACGCCGGTGTAATCGCGCAACGTTACGTGTTGACTCTTTACGGCAACAGTCAGATGCTTCATCTCGAGCCGTGGCAACCGGAAACCGTCCGCACGAAGAGCATCCCGTACGCGTGGAAGCCCGATACCTGGTACCGTCTTAAACTACAAGTTGAGAATCTGCCTGACGGTAAGACCCGTGCTCGCGGCAAAGCATGGCCTGCAAACGAACCGGAGCCTGCTGCATGGATGGTCGAACGCATCGATCCGATTCCTAATCGCCAGGGAGCACCGGGAATATTCGGCAACGGTCTTGCCGAACTCTATTTCGACAACCTAAAGGTGTACGCAAACAAATGAGATTCATGAAAATTAAATCCAACGCAATCATCAATCGCCCGGCTGTCCTCCTCTGCACCATGGTCCTGCTGGCTGCCGCTGCTGCGTACTGCCTTGCGCCGTCGACTGCGGCTTCAGATCCGGGTTCGGGTGACTGGCCCATGTGGGGTGGTACGCCGGATCGGAACATGGTTTCGAACATGAAGGGACTCCCAATGAGTTGGGACGTCAAAACGAAGAAGAACGTGAAGTGGGTGGCCCAACTAGGCTCGCAAACCTACGGCAACGTCGTTGTCGCAGGCGGGATGGTTTACGTCGGCACGAATAACGAAGGACTACGTGATCCGAAGATCACGGGCGACAAAGGCGTGTTGATGGCGTTTCGCGAGTCAGACGGCGCCTTCATGTGGCAGATGGTCCACGATAAGCTCGCGGCGGGTCGTGTTAACGACTGGCCGTATCAGGGTGTCGCTTCGTCACCGCTTGTCGAAGGCGATCGCGTTTACTACGTCTCTAATCGAGCTGAGCTGATGTGTCTCGACACACAGGGCTTCCGCGACAAGGAGAATGATGGTCCAGTCACAGATGAAAAGCTGACTGGTGAAGCCAATGCCGACATCGTCTGGAAGTTCGACATGATCGAGGAAGTGGGATCGTTGCCACACAATCTGGCGAACTCATCGCCTGTTTCCCATGGCGATCTTATTTATGTGAGCACGTCAAACGGTCAGGATGAAAGTCACGTCAACGTTCCTTCGCCAAAAGCGCCTGCGATCGTTGCCGTCAACAAGAAGACCGGCAAACTTGTTTGGGAAGATAATTCCGTTCAGGATCGCATTCTGCATGGCCAGTGGTCCTCGCCGACTGTAGGAACGATCGGCGGCGTGGTCCAGGTCATTCACGGACAGGGCGACGGTTGGATCCGTGGCTACGATGCGTTATCGGGCAAGAAGCTCTGGGAGTTTGACAGCAACCCGAAAGATTCAGTTTGGCCCAAGACGCGCAACGAGGTTATCAGCACGCCCGTGGTCTACCAGGATCGCGTTTATATCTCAAACGGCCAGGATCCCGAACACGGCGAAGGCATCGGTCACATGTACTGCATCGATGGCACGAAGCGCGGCGACATTACGAAAGAGGGCATGGTTTGGCACTACGACAAGATTCGTCGCTCGATTTCCACACCGGCGATCAAGGACGGGCTTGTTTATCAGGCTGACTTCAGCGGCTTCCTGCACTGTCTCGATGCGAAGACAGGACAAGTCTATTGGACACACGATCTCTTCGCCGCAGTTTGGGGATCGCCGGTGCTTATTGACGGCAAGCTGTACCTCGGTGACGAAGATGGCGACGTTGTGATCATGCAGGAAGGAAAGACGAAGAAAGTGCTCGCCGAAATCAACATGGGCAGCTCGGTTTATTCGAGCCCTGTACCGGCTAACGGAGCACTTTACATTTCGAATCGCAATCAACTTTACGCATTGTCAGAAGCGGCCGCGGGCAAGCCAGCCACGGCGAGAAACCGATAGGTCATTGGCCACAAAGAGGCACAAAAAGCACAAACAAAATTCGCTTCCTGAATAAGTCTTTTGTGCTTTTTGTGCCTCTTTGTGGCGAAACTTTTTTGTGCTTCTTTGGTGGCTGATGAAGGAATTTGATTTTCAATCTCGGACGCGGGTCGTTTTTGGCCCCGGTGTGATTGAGCGGCTCGGTGAGTTGGCGCGTGAGTTGAACTTTAAACGCACGCTGCTGGTCGCTGATCATGGCATGGTTGCTTCGGGCCACGTCGATGAAGCTGTTGGACCATTGGAGAAGGCGGGTGTCGAGGTCGTCCGGTACCACGATTTCGAAGTCAATCCCGATACGCGCATGGTCGAAAACGGCACCGCTTTTGTCTCGCCGTTAAATGTAGACTCGATTATCGGTCTCGGCGGCGGCAGTTCAATGGACTGTGCCAAGGGCATCAACTTTTTGCTCACCAATGGCGGGCAAATGGCCGAGTACCGTGGCTATGGCAAAGCCACAAAACCTATGTTGCCGATGATCGCGATCCCGACTACCGCCGGTACGGGAAGCGAAGCACAGAGTTACGCTTTGATTTCCGACGTGGAAACTCATGCGAAGATGGCGTGTGGCGATCCGAAGGCATCTTTTCGCGTTGCTGTTCTCGATCCGGCGCTCACGATTTCACAGCCGCGAAGTATCACCGCGACTTCCGGTTTCGATGCGATTGCTCATGCGGTTGAGACGTATGTAACGTTGCGGCGCAATCCTCTCTCGGAACTATTCTCGCGTGAAGCGTGGCGGCTGCTCGAGCCAAATTACGAACGCGTGCTCAGCCAGCCGGACAACATCTCAGCACGCGGGGCGATGCAGCTAGGCGCCTACTATGCTGGTGTTGCGATTGAAAATTCGATGCTCGGCGCGACGCATGCCTGTGCGAATCCGCTTACGGCTCGTTACGGAACTGCTCACGGCGCCGCAATCGCGATGTTGTTGCCGACAGTGGTTCGCTGGAATGAAGAGACAGGCACTGACTACTGTCCCCTGCTGAGCTGGTCCAGCATCGCTGGACGAAACAATCAAATGACGCCGGGAGAAGAACTGGCGCGACGACTCGAAGAACTGGCGGAAGCTGGTGGATTGCGTAATAACCTGCGTAGTGCCGGAGTCAGCGAGAGCGAACTGCCCGAGCTTGCAGCCGACGCTGCTGAGCAATGGACCGGCACGTTTAATCCCAGACCGCTTGATACACAAGGAGCGATTGAGATTTACCGATGCGCGTATTAAAGATTTTGCTTCTGATCCTTTTCCTTGCGGTTTCCGTTGCAGCCCAGGACACCCCTGCCAACAACTGGTCACAGTTTCGTGGTAATCACTCGCTGACTGGAGTGTCGCAATCAAACATTCCTACGTCGCTCAAGCAACTATGGACTTACGAAGCGGGCGAGTCGATCGAATCGTCGGCAGCGATTGTCGGCGGCACGGTCTTCGTCGGTTCTCAAAAGGGTGAACTCGTCGCGCTTAGTCTTGATAACGGATCAGTCTACTGGAAGTTTGCAACGGGAAATCCGATCGCCGAGTCGTCACCGGCTTACGGCAACGGCGTGGTCTACATCGGAGATTTAGGTGGCTGGCTGAATGCCATAAACGCAACTGACGGTAAGAAGCTGTGGGCCTTCAAAGCCAACGGCGAAATCAAATCATCGCCGGTCGTGGTTGGTGATCGTGTTTTGATTGGCGCCTACGACGAGTATCTCTACTGCCTCTCGACGCGCGATGGCTCAGTGCAGTGGAAGTTCAAAACGAACGGACCAGTCCACTCGACTCCCAGTATCGCAGATGGAATGGCTTTCATCGCCGGTTGTGACGAACTGTTCCGCGCAATTCGAATTTCGACGGGCAAAGAAGTGTTCAGCGTTTCGTCAGGGGCGTATACAGGCGCGTCGCCTGCATTGCGTGATGGCTCCGCATTCTATGGCACGTTTGATAACGAAGTGCTTGGCGTTAACCTGGCAGAACGCAAAATTGCATGGCGTTATGAACACCCTCAGCGTAAGTTTCCGTTTTACTCGTCGGCAGCGGTGACGAGTTCGCGCATCGTTATTGGTGGACGCGACAAGCTGGTGCATGGCCTGGGACTGGACGGAAAAGTAGCGTGGACGTTTGCGACACGCGCTCGGGTTGAGTCTTCACCCGCGATCGCCGGTGGCCGCGTGTTTGTTGGCTCAAATGATGGGCGATTCTACGTGCTGGGTCTTAACGATGGGGCCAGGCTTTGGGAGTTTAATGCGGGTGCGCCACTCTCTGCTTCACCGGCTATTGCGAACGGACGAATCGTGATTGGCTCACAGGACGGGCGTCTGTATTGCTTCGGTTAGATCATCCACAGATTACACAGATTAAATAATCCGCGTAATCTGTGGATAACTCACTTCAACACCGCAACTACTTCGATTTCAATTCGCGCATCACGCGGCAGCCGCGCAACCTGCACTGTCGATCGCGCCGGCGGATCACCTTTGAACTTCTTCCGGTAAAGCTCATTCAGCTTGTCGTAGTCATTCATGTCCGCCAGAAACACCGTCGCCTTCACAACGTGATCGATACTGCTGCCTGAAGCCTCAAGCACGGCCGAAAGATTCGTGAAGACTTGCTCGAGTTGTGCTTCGAATCCTTCGGCAAGCTTCCCGGTCTTTGAGTCGAAGCCGATTTGGCCCGAGGTGTAAACCAAGTCTCCAGTGATGATCGCTGGAGAAAAGATCCCGTTTGGAGTTCCCATCTTCACCGCTCGTCGCTTACCCGTTTGACCGGCTGCAAACGACGCCAGCATAGCGATAGCAACGAAAGCCAGTAACACTTTCTTCATGATCATCGACCTCCAAAATACTTTGCCAACGTACTCGATGCCGGTTTTCTGGTGGCGAGCGAAACGACAATCATCAACAACGCCGAGCCGATCACCATCGGCACCACCGGCATGAAACCAAAGACCGCAGTTCCACCCGGCGTTCGCGACAGCATCTCGACGCCGCCAGGCGCCCACAGTACCGTCGCTGGTCCAGGAGCCGGCGCGGGAACCACGGCCTGCAAAATGGCAACTGCAACCACCGTCGCCGCGGTCCAAAGAGTAACTGCGAGCGCGCCCCACTTCGTGCTTCCCTTCCAGAACAACGCTGCGATTAATAGTGGCGACAGCGCCGCGTAACCTGAGAACGCATACTGAATAGCGAGTTCAAAGATCGTTTCCGGCGCTTGCAAGGCGACGACGTAAGCAAAGAGCGTTATGAGAATGATGAAAATGCGTCCGGTTTGCACTTGCACGTGCTCACCAAAACGCGTTTTTCCGCCGTAGAAGGCGAAGACGTCCTCCGTGAACATAGTCGACAGAGCGAGAATCTGCGAGTCACTTGCCATCACGGCCGCCATAATTCCTGCGCCTAGTAATCCTGCAAGCCAAAGCGGCGCGTAGTGCTTCAGTAGCACCATAATCACGTCATCGCCCGCCGACTTCTCACGCAATTCATCACGCTGCTCGGGCGCCATGTTTTTGCCCTGAGTAGCCAGCACTCTCCTCGCTTCCTGTTTCTGCCGGATCTCAGGAATGTCAGTGACGCGATTCGCCATCACTCCAAGAAATACGCACGGCAACCAGATCGCGAGTATGCAAATCGGATAGAAGATGACCGTCTTCTTAAACTGGGCCATCTTGCGCGCCGTCAAACAGAAGATCAGGATGTGTGGAAACGCGATCGCCGAGAGTGGGATAAACGTGTAGCTGAAGAAGTAGTACGGCGAAATACGTTCGCGCGTGAGCAGCGACGCCATCGGTGAATTCTGTATTGCGTTCGCAGCGCTGCCGAAACCTCCCATCCCAACTCCAATCACGATCAACGCGATCGCGCCAAAGCAAAGGAAGAGCACCGTCTGAAAAGTATTGACCCACGCCGTACCACGCATGCCGCCAAAGAACACGTAACTCATTACCACCATCGCCACAATCGCGCCGCCAAACCAGAACGGAACTGCTCCGCTACTGATCGTGTAGAGCGTTGTGCCACCACCCATGATGCCGATGATGATGTAAGGCACGAGAAGCACTGCCTGAACCACAAAGATCACAGTACCGATGTGACTGCACTCCCAGCGATCTCGAAACATCTGCACCGGCGTCATGAAGCCGTGCTTCTTGCCGAGTGCCCAGACGCGCGTGCCGACAAGAAAGATCGTAAGCGGGATCACGAGGCCTGACGACGACGCCATCAAGCCGAAAGTCACGATGCCGTTGCTGAACGCGTGTCCTGACGAACCGAGAATCGCGAACGCGGTCATGTTCGTGCCAAACAACGAAAACAGGAACACAAATGGACCAAGCGAGCGGCTCGCGAGAAAGTAATCTTCAGCTTCTTCTTTCCCCTTGGCGCGCCGGAAAGCGAAGATGCCGATGTAGAGAACGGTCGCGAGGTAAAGGAAAACGACTATTGCAGGAATCAAGCGCTCCGGTCCTCCCTGGTACTTGTTTCTTCAACTTCCTCTTCAAGGTGAGACGGCCAGGCAAAAGTCACCAGCAGCCACATCAGCAGCGCCGCAGCCACTGAAAAGCATCCTTGATAAAAGAGTCCGATCGGAATGAAACCAAAAACCAGGCGAGAACTCCGCCAGAACCAGATGTCCTGATGAAGCACGTAGAGTACGACGACAGCAAGCACAAGCAGGATGTTTTTCACAGGAGGCGAGAACTTAACAAGCGGCTCAAGTAGGTGTCAAGCTTTTCCCAAAACGCGTAGTCCCCTAATTCAAAATTAGGGGACTACCCATCAAAATTGTTGGAGGCGAATTGGGCTCTGTTTAACAACTTATCCATCGACGTAAGGTGCTGCGGATTTTGCGGTGAAGTTCTAGCCATTAAATCCCGGGCTCTCTTTAATCGCCTTCAAATACTCCTCGGATTGCTTCTTACGGTAGTCATCTTTCATATTAGTGACCACACGACTTATTGAGTCCACCGTCTCCTTTTGAGTCCTCAAGCTATAATAACGCTGATGAATTTCGTGAAATGCGTAAATGAGATGTGCCTTGGCAGTATCACTCTCTTCCGCCTCGAGTCGTGCGAGCAAAACTGGTATCACTTTCTTTCCACTACCTCCGAGATACCCAGCGTATCTTGTTAGGGGAGGTTCGACGTACATTGCATAGATATAAATGTCCACCTGCTTCTCGAGAGGAAATTGCTTAAACCTTTCCTCCTGCTGTTCTTGGGGTAGATAAAACAGTTTCTTGTAATCGGGCGGCGTATCACTCCCGCACCTTGACCAGCCAGAGGCAAGAACAGCGAGTATGAGTGTGAGTACCGTCCTAAGGCTTGTATTTTTCACAGGGATTTTCACCATATTGGTTCTTGATTGCCTTCTTAATATTTTCTGCATATTCGGCCGCTTGTTTTTCGAATGAGATGTTTGCATAGGAATCGCGTTCGCTCATCCCAGCCTTTCTATTCTTTAAATATTCTGATAAATAGGCTGATGCAAAACCGATCTGGCCTTTAAGGCGCCACTGCTTTATGTGAGTGAGTTCATGGGCAATCAGCTCGACCCCATCTAAGTTCCCACTATACTGACCTGTAGCGAAATATATACCGTTTGCTAGTGTGATGGCACCGACGTCTATGACTGCGAACTGAGTAATTTCTTCAGGCAGTCCTTCATAAATATCTATTTTGTTCAAATCCAGACCTCGGAATTCACCGGCGCCTTTAAAATACGGGGCGAGCAACCACTGGAGGCACTTTGATAACCGAAATGGATCCTTCTGAGAATTAATGCCCCTTGTAAACTCGGAGTTCGCGGCGGTGGCTCTTTGTCCGATGGTGATGTTCACGGATGGAGCAGGAGCGAATTTCCAGTAGCCAGGAGTATATGTTGTATCTTTCCTTTCGACTGGATCATCGAGATACTTGTCAAATGGATTCGGGATATTGATTGGAACGACTCGCTTTGGAGGCACCCACGTGCCGGGAGAGTCAGACGGAGCAGAAGCTGCAGGATTTCTCGCCGGAGTCCACACAAATTTGTCTAACACATCGAAGATACTCCAGGTGCAGGGAAGAATTGCTCCACCGACGTCATAACAACCAGCTGCCGGATTCGACATATCCGAGAACCGTGAGTCTGTTGGCCCACCATTATGAGTGCCACCAAGGTCACCATCACCTCCATTAGTGTCTGGAGGGGGCGGCGCAGTTAAACCAACATTTGCTCTAACCGGATCGAATTCAACTCGATTTACAAATCCGCTTTGATAGTTTTCATACAAACCTGTTCCGGCAGGCGTCTCATGCCGCCACTTTGGAAACCCGATCAATGTGCTGAGCTGCGTACCGTCGGGCAGGTAGACGTACCTGATCGTCTGTCCGGCACTGTTTATCTCCTGAGCAATCTCGCCACCCAATACGCTGGAGCGCAGATATCGTGTCGTAAACGGCGAGGGCCAACTTAATACTTCTTCCGCTCTTTGTCCGTCGCCGTCGTAAGCGTTGGTCGTACTCGAGGGGAAATAGTTTGAACCCGACCAGAGCTGTCCTGTCATCAACACCCTGTTGCCGACGGCATCATAATCATAAGTTCGCGTCTCAATCGTCTTGATATTTCCGTCGGCTTCATATCCCCAACCATCGCGTCGGCCATTGGTGAAGCTCCCCGCGTCAGCGAATTCATTTTGCGACCAGGTCTCCGTGAAGCGCGAAGTAGTATCACCCCAGGC
>DASTVU010000584.1:0-2187 GCA_035758935.1 Pyrinomonadaceae bacterium
AATCGGCGATTTTGGCATGTTGAATGCCGAACCGGCCCCAGCAGCTACAGCATTTGGGGTAGCCGGTAAAGCCGAAGAGTCAGTCACGAATACGCAGCACGCGGGTGTTGATGAAGGCGGAATCGTTAAGGTCCATGGCGATCATCTTGTTGTCCTGAGACGTGGTCGTCTCTTCACCGTCGCCATAGGTGACGAAGCACTGAAACCGATCTCGAGTGTCGATGCGTTCGCTCCTGATATCAATCCAAGCAGCACCTGGTACGACGAGATGCTGATCTCAGGCAACACCATCGTTGTGATCGGTTACAGCTACGGACGCGGCGGTACAGAAGTTGGTCTATTTGACATCACCGCCGACGGAAAACTCTCGTATCGCTCCACGTATCACCTGCGCTCAAACGACTACTACTCGTCGCGCAACTACGCGAGCCGTCTTATCGGCAGCAAGCTGATCTTTTACGCGCCTCAATATCTTTACGCTGGCGCTGAAGATCCCTTTGAGTCTTTCCCAGCGGTTCGCAAATGGCACGAAGGCGCCACGGCGAAAGAGTTTCAACGCATCACACCTGCCACTCGCGTCTACCGCCCTGAGTCGGACATAAATACCGGCTACGGCATGGCACTACACACGGTGACCGTCTGCGATCTCGCCAAAGGCGGTTTTGACTGTCAGGCCACGGCAGTGATTGGACCACCGGGACACGTGTTCTACGTTTCACCTGACTCAGTGTATGTGTGGGGCAGCGCCCGGGGCGGTAACAGCGAATTCAAATCATTGCTTTTTCGTATGCCACTAGATGGTTCTGGCCCAAGTGCGTTGGGTGTCTCTGGCAGCCCGATCGATCAGTTCTCATTTTTTCAAAGTGATGATCAACATCTCAATGTGCTCGTAGCATCACGTGGAAAAGGTGATGGTATGTGGCAGGCTGAAGTCACGTACGGGGACGTCGCCTTGATGCGAATTCCGATCACGAGTTTCTCGGACGGCAGCGATTCAGTTCCGTCGTCCAACTACCGCAAACTTCCGAAGCCTGAAAGCTATGGCATTCAGAATCGTTTTGTCGGTGGACATCTGATCTACGGTTCCGGCAGCGGGTGGGGAGAACCGAAGAAAAATGCCGATCAGTCGAATCTCTTTGTTGTTGATTGGAAACGTGGCGATTCTCATCAATTGAAGCTGCCTCATGGTGTCGATCGCATCGAGCAGATGGGGGCCGACGCCGTCATCGTTGGCACGGATGGCAAGAACTTGCACTTCTCTTCTCTGCGTCTGGGTCAGTGGCCGGAGATCGTCGCTCGCTACACGCGCAAAGAAGCTTCGCAGGGTGAGACGCGTAGTCATGGCTTCTTTTACAAACCCGATGGCGATGAGACGGGAATGTTGGGTCTGCCGATCAGCGTGCCCGGACGCGCTGGTTATAAGCAGTTGTTTGAGAGCTCGGCCGCCATTCTCTTTCTGAGAAACGACTCACTTCAATTTCGTGAAGTCGGCGAACTCGGCTCGCAACCCGAGAAAGCGATTGACGATCACTGTCGAGCGTCGTGTGTCGATTGGTATGGGAATGCGAGACCGTTGTTCCTGCGCGGTCGGGTGTTCGCACTGCTCGGTTACGAGCTCGTCGAAGGCCGGCTCGACGATGGCCGCATGCACGAGCTCCGCCGGGTGAATTACGCGCCCGGGCAGCAGGCGGTTGTGCGCGGCGAGTAAAAGAGTTTCGCGCAAAGGCGCAAAGAAAGACGCAGAGAGGATGAACTTCTTTGCGGCTTGCTTTGCGCCTTTGCGCCTTTGCGCGAAACCTTCTAAACTCCTCTCTCTGCGCGCTCAGTCCAATCACAATTTCAGGAGGCCCCTATGTTCCGCCGACGTTTGTCTTTTCTTTCCCTGCTGCTGGTCCTTGCGCTTGCTAACTCCTTCGTAGCGCAGACTGCGCGGCGTCCACTAAAACTCGACGACATGACTCGCTTTCGCAACGTCAGCGATCCACAGATATCGCCGGACGGAAAGTTCGTTGCTTACGTCGTCAGCTCTACGGATGCAAAGGAAGACAAGTCGAACACGCACGTCTGGATGGTTGGCATCGACGGCTCAAACGATCGACAAATAACCTTCAGCAACGAAAGTGAGAGCTCACCACGCTGGAGCCCTGACGGCAAATACATTTCGTTCACTTCGTCACGGCCCGGCAA
>DASTVU010000585.1:0-4237 GCA_035758935.1 Pyrinomonadaceae bacterium
TGATTGAGGTTGGGCTCCAAACGGGGTTCAGTCACCAGAGTCACTTCACGCGGTTGTTCAGACGAGTAACAGGCATAACACCCAATGCATACCGACTCGCGAGGCAAGCATAGATAATGATTAACAAGATTTTCAGGATTAACAGGACATCTACAGCAAGAACAGGCCAAGCGAGCAAGAACCTGAAAGACCACTAGACCATCTCTAATTCACAATGCACTTCAATCTGGAGCTATCCACGGAGGTGCATTTTGATTATCAGGATTCTGCTTTTCATTGCGATCTCACTCACGCCGTTCGTCATCAACGCGCAGTCGTCAGCATTCAAGCGTGGCGACGCTTTAGTGGCCCAGGAAAACTACCAGGCTGCTATCACCGAATACGGCAAGGTCTCGCCTCGCGCAGGCGATTTGTACGCACGGGCCATCTACAACATCGGTGTTTGTCACTACGAACTGTGGCAAACCGAAGAAGCGATCGTCTTCTACAAACGTGCCATCGAGTTGAAACAGGAAAACTACCCGCGAGCCTCTTATGCACTCGGCATTGCGTTCGAAGATCAAGGAAGATCAACTGAAGCACGCGCGTCTTATGAACAAGCGCTGGCCGCGTCAAATAGACAGTTTGCTCCTGCGACTTACCGGTTGGGATTGCTTGCAGCAAAAGCCGGCGAGTTTGAGAAAGCCGCTGCGCTCTTCAAAGAGGCCGCTTCACATTCAGGCCAACACGTACCTGCAAGTCACAACAACCACGGCGTAATGCTCGCGCGCCTCGGTTTCTTGAAGGAAGCGGAAAAGGAATTTGACAGTGCTCTCAAAGCATCCGGCGGTCGTCTCGCAGATGCCGCTCACAACCTGAATCTCTGCCGCTCACTCACATCAGGACTGCGACCTGACTACAGACTTTCTATTCTGAATTAAGGGCACAACAAAAGGCACAAAAGATCTGAATCGGATCATTTGTGCCTTTTGTGCTTTATGTGCCTTTTGTGGCCTAGTTTGGAGATTTGCTTGTATCGTCCGCCTTCTTCTTCACATAGATGTCGCCACGAAGTGCCATGTTTGACTTCTCGGCGAGCGTGGCCAGCACTGACTCAAGCACTTCCTTGTTCTCGAGCTTGAAGCTCGTAATGCCATTGACCTTCGAATCGGGATCGTTGTATTGCAGCGTCAGGTACCGAACTTTGGTCTTTATAAAGCGGGCCGGTAATGCGTAGATGAGTGGAACGGCACTGGCAACGGTTGCTGCTCTTGGCTGTCGCTTTTGCGTATCGGCGAAAGCTGACACGATTGCATCGTAAGGTATCGAGATCTCCTTCGGCGGCTTCTTGTCTTTGAAGTGTAGACGATTGTTGGTGTCATCAAACGTCAACATGCCCTCCATAGTCTTGTTGTAGCCAAACACTCCGCCCTCATACTTTGCCTTCACCGACTTGGGAGCCGGTTTAGGCGCCGGAGTTTGTGCCGCCGGCTGAGGATCCATGGAGCGTGGACGCTGTGCGTAAGCGCCGGTGACCAACGCTCCAAGCAGGAGCAGAGCGGAAATGATCTTCATAACATTCTCCTTATTACCAATAACTCAATCGAATTGACCCAGGCTCACCCACGTTGGCACATGGTAGAGAATCCACCAGAACCACACCTGAATTCCCAAGACCCCAAGACCAACAATCGCACTTACGTAATAGATGACCGTTGAGTCGTTCACCTGCGGCGAACGATAGGATCTAACGATGCCAACTGCACCAAGCACTACTGCAGCCGGGCAGAAGATGATGCCGAGATAAGGAACCAGAGAAAAAGTCGCAAAAGCTCTAGCGGTGCCGGCTAAGCCTGTCATGTTGTGCTCGGTGCTTTGTCCTTTGTACTTTGTACTTTGATTCTAAGAACCTTAGGACGCAAACAAAGTACTAAGTTCAAAGTACAAAGCTCTACTTGGCAAACGGCTTCACGCGTTCGATCGATTCCTTGAAATCAGGATCCGAAGGAGCTAAAGCAGCGCCTTTCTGATACGCCGCCAGTGCCTTCGAATATTGCTTCGTCACCTCAAATGCATAACCGAGCTCACGATATATATTCACGTCGTCGGGCGTTTTTCGTGCTGCCGTTTCGAGGGCCGCAATCGCTTTCGGGAAATTTGTCGCACGCGAATGCGCGACGCCCAATAGATAGAACGTTACGCCGGTCGCATCCGCAGCCGTTGTGGCGCGCTCGAGAGCGCCAGCGGCACGTGCATATTGTTTTGAACCGATCAAAGCCTGTCCGAAGAGTGTGACGGCTTCGGCGTCAGTTCGCAGTTTTATCAAACCTTCGCCTGCACGCACCGCGCTGAGGTAGTCGGCATCAGCTTTAGCCGGATCTGAGTTCGATGCAGCCCGACGCAGATAAGCGGAAGTCAGCAGCGTCCATGCGCCTACCAATCGAGCATCGTTGACGGTGGCCCGATTCAGATTTGCGATTGCGCCATCGAGGTCGTTCTTGCCGAGCGCGATCTGCGCGAGATAGAAAAGCGACAACGAGTCTTTGGGATTGAGCTTAACGACCTGATTAAAACTCTTCTCCGCGTCAGCAGTTTTCCCGGTCTTGTACTCCGAGATCCCGCGATAGTAAATCATCAGCGCGTCAGGCTTATTAGGATCGCGAGTAGTCGCAGCCGTTAAGAGCGGCAACGCTTCCTGATACTTCTCAGCCAGAACGTACGCCTGTCCGAGTGCGCTCTCTGTGTTTGGATCGTCCTGCTTTGCTTTACGCTGGAGGTCAACTGCTTTCTCCAGGTCGCTCACTGCTTCCGTGTACTGCTTCAGATTCAACTCCGCGAATCCGGCGATTTTCCAGGCTTCCGGATCGTTGGGATGTGAAACTGTCAGTTCCTTTGCTTCTTTTGCTGCTGCCGCAAACTGTTTCTGTTCGAGCAGCAAATAGGCGTGCTTCGTGTCAGCCGGAGCTACTGTATTCGCCACTGGCTGGACCGGTCTGACGTCGAGCAAAGAGTCGCTGGAATTGGTTCGGCGGGCTGTCGGCGACGGTTTCGGCTCGGGCCGCAAAAGTGGCTCTTCCGCCGGAGTTCTGGTCGTCGTTTGCGTAGGCTGCTTGTTTGTGCGTCGGGGCCGGGTTGTCTGGGCCTGAATCACTGCCGCTGCCAATAAGAACATTGCGCCGGTACTGATAAAACGTTGAACAAGCGTAGGTCTACACATAATGCCCATGATTGTATCGGGAGAGGATTAGGTTTGAAAGCTCAGAACTCAGGATCTCTTGACCAATCCTTTCGGATGCGGGCAGGGCGATTTCGGTTGTGCTATGCCACAGATTTTCACGGATAAACACGGATCATTTTCTGATCCGTGTCATCCGTTAAATCTGTGGCTAATTCTTTAGAAGTTCAGTTTTAAACCAAACTGGAACTGGCGCGGGTCGAAGGTGGCGGTGGGACGGCTGAAGTAGCGTCCGTTGCTCGCCCGCTGGTTGAAGACCCGCACGTCTTCGACAAATGGCGACGCAGCGGCTTCGTTGAAACGGTTAAATAGATTAAAGCCTTCCGCGATCAACTCCAACCTCAGCTTTTCGCCAATCGGCACGAGTTTCGAGACACGCAGATCAAGCGAAATGTAACGATGCGTGAGACCGAAGTTGCGAGCGAGACTGCCGCTGGTAAATACTCCGCTTGTAACGACACCCCCCGCACATTTCGGTCCGTTCGGGTCCGGTGTAAGTGGAGTGCCCGGGACGCAAAGTGTTCCGTCATCACGTACCGAAGGTCGATCCGTCTGGTTTGACTGGTCGTTGTTTGTATCCTGATTACTCAGAATATTGAACGGGCGACCGGACGAGAATTCGAAAATTGGTGCGATGGTGAAGTTTGACAGCGCCCGATGGAACCCACCCTCGTTGGCCCAACTGCTGGGCGAGGAAAGTACACCACTGAAAACAAATCGATGACGCTGATCGAAGAGCGAGTCCGCACGTTCGGCGGCGAAGTTACGATTGTCCTGAGGCAGCAAGAGCGTCTGAAGGTCAGACGAATCGTCGACTGAATGCGACCAGGTGTACGACGCCAAAAACTGGAAGTTATGTGAGAAGCGCTTCTTCACATCCAGATTCAGCGCGTTGTAGGTCGAATCACCGTCTGAGGTCTGTGCGTTGATTGATCCAAACGGTGAAATCGTTCCCGGACTGCGCAGTGAACCAGCCAGCGCGCCATTCAGGACAGCCGGTGTTACAAGGCCGCCGGAAAGCGC
>DASTVU010000586.1:0-3950 GCA_035758935.1 Pyrinomonadaceae bacterium
GTTCGGCAGTGCCTGAAGCGGCAGTGCCGATGGTCGCGAAGATACCGGCGCCAATGATTGCTCCAATCCCGATGAGCGTTACACTGAATGCAGTCAGCGTGCGTTTCAGTGAAAACTGTGGACCGCCTGCACTCTCCAGAATTTCGTCAAGGTTCTTGGTATGAAAAATTCCTCGAAGCAAAGATGTCGCCTCCGGGATTGAATTTTCGATAACTTTACTTGCTGTAGGAAAGCTTGCGGAGTTTGGCATGGAACTCGGGAAAATGAAAAGAGATTTTTGAAAAATCGTACTTTGTTCTTTGATCTTCGTTCTTAGTTTTGCCACCATTTGACCTTGAAACTTCCACCTGGCTGATTTAGCTTGTCCAGCGAACCGAACCAAGATCCAAGTTTCAAAGTACAAAGATCAAGTCTGATGTTTCCGTTTAGAAACATTCTCTTCCCCACTGACTTTTCTGCGACCACACATGCGGCGCTAAAGTATGCGGCTGCGTTTGCGCGGCATGGCGGCGGCCGAGTTGTGTTGTTCAGTGTGCAGGATGCGAAATCAGACGTCCGCTCGCAGCTCAATCATCTGCTGTCTGATCCGCTTCTTAAGGGCGTCGACGCGGAAAGGATTTTGGTCGAAGGTGAGCCGGCAAGTGAGATTGCACAGGGTGCAATCGATCACGACGTCGATCTGATCACGGTGGTGATGCGCGATCGAAATCGGCTGTCGCGGGCGTTCGGTAGTTCGATTGCTGAAGATATCGTTGCTGAAGCGCCGTGTGCGGTCCTGTGCCTTCGACCGCCGCAGAGAGATTTTGTCAACCAGCACGACGGCCAAACTCAGATCCAACTCAAACGCGTGCTGCTCGCGACAAATTTTCGTCCTTCCTCGGCTGCAGCAACTCAGCTTGCGACGCAGATCGCGAACCACATGGGCGCCGAGCTTCATGCCGTCTATGTGATCGGAGATTATTTCGACCAGATCTCAGCGATTTTTCCGGAAGGTGGACTTGCAGCTCTGACACGATTGCGTAGCTACGTGGAGGAACGCCTGGTCCAACTCACGCGCACCGGTGGCGGAGGCACCGCAACACACATTGCAGAAGGCAGACCTTACCAGGAGATCGTCAAACTCGCCGATACGCTCCAGGCTGATCTAATCGTGATCGGAACAGCGGTTCACGGATCGTTGTTTGGAGGCAGTCAGGTGCTGGGATCCGAGATTGAGAGAGTAATCAGAAACGCGCCGTGTCCGGTGCTCTGCGTTCCTGCCGCGCGCGTGGTTACACCCTTGCCGGCTCTGGTGACACAGGTGGTTCCGCAAACCTAAAAACCGTTTTATTTCTTATCGATCGGCTTGTGTTCCTGTTGCCAGAGATTGAACCCACCCAGCAAAGCTGCTGCGTTATCGAAGCCTTTTGTCTTGAGAGCGACCACCGCACCGGCGGACGTATGTTCCGCGTGTCAAGAACAATAGGTGACAATCGTCTTGTCACGCGGTAGGTCGGCAATATGGTTCAGAATCTCACTGGCGGGAATAAGACGCGAGCCGGGAATGTGGCCAAGGTTGTATGCGTCCTGATTGCGAACGTCAATGACTAAGACCGTCCCGTCCTTCATCATCGCTTCCAGCTCCTGAATCGTTACACGACGAGCGCCATCCGCGTAGACCGTCTCCGGACCTTGAGTAACCGGTTTTGAATTGCTGTTGGCAACGTGATCGACCGCATTGCACCCCGCAAAAACTACTGTTGCTGCCAATACCATCACGAAATAAATGAATTTAAGCCGCATGAATATCCTCCGAAAGGCTTCTAATTTGTTACGCCGCGACGAGATTTGTCAATGTGGTATAGTCTCGCTTCCAGCCCGGAGCACCCATGATGGAACAGTCGGACCCGATTCAGTGGGCCAAGGTAATTGACCACACACGATGTATCGGCTGTCATGCCTGCACAACGGCATGCAAGTCTGAGAATCTCGTTCCTCTTTCTGTCACGCGCACATACGTCAAACACGTCGACATCGGCGTCTTTCCGCAGGCGCGACGCGCGCACCAGGTAACACGCTGCAATCAATGCGTTCACGCGCCGTGCGTGACCGCTTGTCCAACCGCGGCCATGTTCAAACGCGCGGACGGCATTGTCGACTTTGATAAATCGATCTGCATCGGTTGCAAAGCGTGCATGGCTGCGTGCCCTTACGACGCGATCTTCATCAATCCTGAAGATCACTCTGCTGAGAAATGTAATTTCTGCGCGCACCGCATCGACATGAACCTCGAGCCCGCGTGCGTCGTGGTCTGTCCGACACAGGCAATTCTCGTTGGCGACATGAACGATCAGGATTCTTATGTCGCACAAATAATCAATCGCGACACCGTCGCCGTCAGGCGTCCTGAGTAAGAAACTCTGCCAAAGCTTTTTTACAAAGGCGCGCACCAGGCGACGCTCGATCCACTCGCTGCACGACGTCCCGAAGGCGGTCTCTTCATGTGGAGTGAGCAACAGGAAGGCGCGGGGTTCGTAACGTCCGGCAATCCAAACTTCAACAACTCATCGGCGGCAGCTTTGCTCTCATATGACGTTGCGCATTCGATTCCGTGGGATTGGCGTGTAAGTCTCTACACATGGACCAAGGGCGTAGCTACCGGTGTTTATCTTGTTGCTTGTTTGCTCGTATTGCTGGGCGTAGTGGATGTCACTAATTCAATCTGGTTATGGGCCACGCCGATCATCTCCGGCGGTTTTCTGGCAATTACGGGCGGTTTGCTGGTCTGGGATCTCGAACACCCGGAGCGTTTTCATCTCATCTTCACGCGGCCACAATGGCGCAGTTGGTTAGTGAAGGGCGCTTTTATCATCGCCGGGTACACGCTCGTGCTGGCGCTGCATTTCATCGCGAGTTGGGCCGGATCAATTTCGTTTCAACGCTGGTTGATGATCCCGGGAATTCCCCTCGCGATACTGACGGCCATTTACACCGCGTATCTCTTCGCGCAAGCAAAAGCGCGCGACATGTGGCAAAACCCGCTGCTCCCACCACATCTGTTTTTCCAGTCGGCATTGTTGGGCTCCGCTGTTTTGTTGCCGGTGTTGATAATTTCTGAGAACACGTCAGCAGTTGAACGGTTTCTCGGCTTTGCACGCCCTGAAATCAACTTGCTGTTGTGGATACTGGCAATCACAAGCGCGATTCATTTACTGATGATTGGGGGCGAAGTTTCTTTGACACACCCGACGGCGCACGCACGTCTCGCGATCTGGGAAATGGTGAGCGGTCGTTACAAAAACGACTTCTGGTTTGGAATTCTACTGTCGCTGTTCGGCGGGGCGTTACCGCTGCTCGCGGTCTTGAACCTTATAAGCATCCCGCTCGGTGTTGCCGGCGCGCCGTTGGCTTTGATCGGCTTAATGCTCTTCGAAAACGCCTACGTTCAGGCCGGTCAATCCGTGCCTTTAGCTTAAATCGTGTATAAAAATCCGCGTTAATCCGTGGCTAGATAAACTGATGAAAGAAACCTTCTACCCTGGTCCGAGTCGAAGCCATCTCGCGGCGTTTCCGCCGAAGGAAAGGTGGGATGATTGGACTGAGCTCGATTCGCGCGCGTGGCCGCAGCGCAAGGAACGCCATTACTCGATCGTTCCGACTACTTGCTTCAACTGCGAGTCCGCGTGTGGTTTGCTCGCTTACATCGACAAAGTCACTGGCGAGGTACAGAAGTTTGAAGGCAATCCGGAACATCCCGGGTCGCGAGGGCGCAACTGCGCCAAAGGTCCCGCAACCCTAAATCAGGTAACCGATCCGGATCGCATTCTTTATCCACTCAAACGCACCGGCAAACGTGGCGCCGGAAAGTGGGAACGAACCACCTGGGACGAAGCACTCAACACCCTGGCCGAACGAATTCGCAAAGCCATCGTCGAGAATCGACGGCATGAAGTGATGTATCACGTGGGCCG
>DASTVU010000587.1:0-4375 GCA_035758935.1 Pyrinomonadaceae bacterium
GGATCTGAAACGACTCGTGCGCGAGGCTCACGCTCGCGGATTGAAAGTCATCATCGACATCGTTGCGAATCACACGTCATGGGACAGCGTGCTGATGAAGCATCCCGAGTTTTATAAGCGCGATGCGAAAGGCAACATCACCTATCCATACGACTGGTACGACATCGCTGCCTTGAACTACGGCAACCAGCAGTTGCGACGTTACATGACTGACATGCTCAAGCACTGGATTCGCGAGTTTGATCTCGACGGATTTCGTTGCGACGTCGCCGGCGAAGTCCCCACTGACTTCTGGGAAAACGCGCGTCGAGAGCTGGAGCAGATCAAACCCGACATCGTGATGCTTGCCGAAGCTCACAAAGCCGAGTTGTTAGTGAATGCATTTGACCTCGATTATTCGTGGCCGCTTCACAGCGCTTTGACGAACGTCTTGCAGGGACGCGGTCGTGCTTCGGATCTGCGTGAGGAGTGGGAAAAGGAAGTGAAGGAATGGCCCAAGGGCGCGCTGCACATGCGTTTCTCCGATAATCACGATGAGCGACGTGCGATTGCGCGGTTTGGTGAACCAGCGGCGCTCGCGGCGTCGGTGTTTGTGTTTACCCTCGATGGCGTGCCGATGCTCTACAACGGCATGGAGGTTGGGGATACGACCGAGTCAGGTGCGCCTGCGTTATTTGAGAAGTTACCGATCTTCTGGTCGATTGCTGAGCGCCGCAAGGAGTTTCCGCAGTTCTACAAAAAGATGATGGCGTTGCGGCGTGGAAGCGTGGCGTTGCGACGTGGAACGCTCGAGTGGTTGAAGAACTCGGATGAGTCCCGTGTGGTGACGTTTGTTCGTCGCGCGGGGAATGAAGAGGTTTTGGTGGCGATCAACTTTTCGAGTCGACCGTTCTTTGGGACGGTTGAAGTCTCAAGTGGGATGAAGCGAGTGGAAGGGTTGCCGGTGTTATCGTTGGATGCGTGGGGCTACAGGATTTTTAGACAGGATTAACAGGATTTCTCAGGATGATCAGGATTGCGCTCATTGTTGTACTTGCTAGCCAGATGGTGATGGCGCAGGACAATGATGCCCATTGGGCTACGGCGGCGAAGAATGGGTTTGGGACGTCGACGACGCTGTCCTCGAAGGTTTGGTTCACGCTTGCGAATGGTGTGATGACGGAAGTGTTTTATCCAACACTCGATCTGCCTAACGTCCAAACTCTCCAGGTTCATGTACACACAGGTGAACGTGTTGAGACTGAAATCGACGACACGATTCATCGACTCGAGCTGCCCAATCCGGCTGCCCTGACTTTTCGACAGATCAACACAGCGAAGAGTGGTGCTTACACCATCACCAAAACGTACATCACTGACCCTCGACGCAACACGGTTTTGATCGATATCGACATCCATTCGAGAAACAATCTGCTCGCAATTGTGATTTACGATCCCTCTCTTAACAACAGTGGCTGGCACGATTCCGGGAGCATGGTGCGAGATGCAGTACTGGCGAAAGATAAAAATATTTCGTCTGCGTTGATGTCGAGTTGCGGCATTAGGGGCGCGTCGACAATTATGCCTCCAAATCCTAACCTCGTTCAGGAAATCAGTCTTGACCGAAAGCGCTGCACGCTTGCTTTGGGTTTTGGTGAAACAACAGCACAGGCAATGCGCAATGCACGTTCGTCTCTCGCTCGTGGCTTTGCCGCAACGAGACGCGAATATGAAGCTGGATGGGAGAGGTACGTTGCGACGCTGCCTCGGATCGCGAAGCACCAGCACCAGTTCAACATGGCGGCCATGGTCCTGAAGGGCCTCGAAGACAAAATGTATCGCGGCGCTGTCATTGCTTCGCCATCGAGTCCGTGGGGCGGTGGTCCAAATGCCAATGAGCCCAATACGACTGGTTATCACGCCGTCTGGTCACGCGATCTCTATCACGTCGCCACCGCACTCGATGCAATTGGCGATCGCGCGGGCGCAAATCGACTCCTCGACTATCTTTTCAACGTACAGCAGAAACTTGACGGCAGCTTCCCACAAAATTCCTGGGTTGACGGACGGCCCATCGGCAATGGTTTGCAAATGGACCAGGTAGCCTGGCCACTCATACTTGCATATCAGTTGAAGCGACACGATAGAAAATCGTGGCTTAGTCACATCAAACCGGCCGCTGACTTCATTCTGAGTCACGGACCACGCACCGATCAGGATCGCTGGGAGGAAAAATCAGGCTACTCGCCCGCCGCCATCGCGGCGCAGATTGCCGGTCTTGTCTGTGCTGCCGAAATCGCGAAACTCAACGGCGACAAGTCGATATCAGAAAAATATTTAGCAACTGCCGACAACTGGGCTGGCAACGTCAACAGTTGGACGGTGACCAGAGAAGGTCACATCTCGGCGTATTACTTGAGAATCACTGAGAACGACGATCCGAACGACAAAGCCAAAATGGAGATCAACAGCAGTAGTCGTATTGTTGAGGAGCGTAAGGTTCTCGATGCAGGGTTTCTTGAACTGGTCCGCCTTGGTATTAAGAAGCCGGACGATTCAATAGTTGTCAGATCGCTCAAAGTTATCGACCGATTAATAAAAGTTAAGACACCTGTTGGCGACGCCTGGTATCGATACAATCACGATGCTTATGGCGAAACTCCCGATGGCGGAAAGTACGATGCGCGCAATGGCATCGGGCGCCTCTGGACGTTGTTGACGGGTGAGCGTGGTGAGTATGAGCTTGCGGCAGGCAACGTCGCCGGGGCGCGAGAAATGTTAGCCACGTTGGCGGGATTCGCGAATGATGGGCGCATGATTCCCGAGCAGGTTTGGGATCGACAGGAGAGTCCGTCTGCGAGTCTTCGCTTTGGCGCGGGAACTGGTTCGGCGACGCCTCTCGCGTGGTCCATGGCCCAGTTTATTCGCCTCGCGATGAGTATTGAGCGTGGGAGGAATATTGAGACACCGAGAGTCGTGTGGGAACGGTATGGAAGCCGCGGATAAAACTGATAGGAAGCTGATTTTTGCCGCTGATCTTGGTGGAACGCACCTCCGTGCCGCAACCGTGGATCAGAAGGGGCATATTCACTCTCGGTTCAAACAGAACACGCCGCAGGTCAAAGACGCCGGTGCGATTGTTGATATGATCGTAACTGCTGTTCACGGTTTTCAGAAAGCGGCTGAGATCTCGGCTGTGTCGCTTGTAGTGCCCGGAACCGTCAACGTCGAAGAAGGCTCGGTCGTGACGGCGCCAAATCTTCCTTGTCTCGATGGATTTCGTCTGGCTGCGGCATTGACTGAACAGCTTGATCTGCCTGCCATTCTCGAAAATGACGCAAACGCGGCGGCAGTTGGAGAGATGTGGCAGGGCGCGGCCGTTGGTTGTAAGACGATCATTTGCGTGACACTCGGTACTGGCGTCGGTGGCGGGATCATTCTTGACGGCAAGTTGTGGCGCGGCATGGATGGCGCAGCGGCGGAGATTGGACACATGTGTGTCGATCCTTTTGGTGGCGTTGCGTGTACGTGCGGGAGTCGTGGTTGTCTTGAAGTTTTTGCTTCGGCGACAGCGATTGTGCGCATGACGCGTGAGGCAAGTCCGCGTTATCCGGATTCGGTGTTGCAGGGTCGAGATGATCGAACTGCGGAGATGATATTTGAGGCGGGCCAACAGGGTGACGAACTCGCGCTCGAGATTTTCCGGCGCATGGGAGTTTATCTTGGGATTGGCCTCGCGAACCTGATCAATATTCTCAATCCAGAGATGATCGTGGTAGGTGGCGGTGTGGTGAATGGTTGGGATCTGTTTGAGAAGCACATGAATCAGCAAGTCGAGGAGCGCGCGTTTCCATTGCTGAGAGTGAAGATCGTGAGGGCCAAGTGTGGAGATGATGCAGGGCTCCTGGGCGCCGCACGGCTCGCGTTCAAATAATCTGTGTAATCTGCGGATACAAAGATGAAACGACTCTTAATACTCACAGCTATTTGTGCGAGCTGCGCATCGGCTTTCGCGCAGGACATCACCACGCTCGATAAAATCGGCCCTGTCGTCAGTCTCACGAAATCGGACAAAGCAGTCACGCTCAACTGCCAGGACAACTCGCAGGTCCAACTGACAATCCTCGCCCCGGATCTCATTCGCGTCCGAGCATCATTCACAAAGCCGATCACGTCGAAAGATCACTCGTGGGCCATCGCCAAACAAGACTGGCCCACACCGCGCTGGAATGTCAGCGAAGCATCCGATCTCATAACGATCTCGACCGACGAGCTCGAAGTCGTCATCCGCCGTTCTCCTTTACTGATCGAGTTTCGCGATGCGCGCACGCACCGCGTCCTCAATGCGGATGAACGTCCCATGTCGTATGACGCCACCGGGCGTCTGAACAGCATG
>DASTVU010000588.1:0-4333 GCA_035758935.1 Pyrinomonadaceae bacterium
GCGGTCGCTGCTTTCGCCGTAGCTGCCTCGGCTGGCGGGACGGCTATTCCTTCGAGACCCTGACCGAGCGTGCCGACGCTGCGAATCGTCGAGGGCGACAGTGTCCCCGGCATCGGTAGAAAACCGAGTATGTTGCCTTCGCGGTCCGTAACTACGATGTTTACAGGCTTGCCGAGTGCGGTTGCTGCTGAAGCGGCTTGTTGCAGGATCGTCTGTACGTCAGTTTGAGCAAGGTTAGTTGCCGTGACGCTTGAGGGAGGTACGGGCAGCGCAATTCCGGGTGTTGGTACCGCGTTAAGATCGTCGGGTGGACCATCGCCGACGTGACCGATACCGACGCGCACCCGATTGCTCTCGATACCGCGATACTTGATCCGCACGAGTACATCACCTGCTTCCGGCACGTTATCTGCAAGCCTGACAACAATCGATGTGGCCCATGGTTGACCTGGAACACTGCCGACCTGCTCGACCGTCAGCGGGTAAATTGTACGACTCGCATCTTCTACGTCGGCTGTTACTGCGCTAGCTGTTTCACCGGCCTGCAACTTCAGGTTCATCGCAAACAACATGATGCGCGTGATCGAATCTGATCCGAATTTGACCTGGACCGCGGGGGTGAATGGCTCGCGCTGCTGTGTTACGGATTCGAAGGCGATCGCGCGCGTGGAATCGGGATGACTGATCAGAATCGGTTTTGTCGATTGGGCGCCAACGTGATTGAAGTTGACAAGGCTAATAGCGAGCAATAGAACCGCCAGCAATATGACGCCAAGCCGCATGGCGCACAATTTACCACAAAGCCATCCACAGATTGCGCAGATTTATGTTTGTAATCTGTGAGTCGTATGTTAAAACGCCACGAACGTGATCCACCGTTCGGTCCAAACAACAGTGCTGACGTTGCTGGTCATGGTGAGTTGGGTTGTTGTGTGCGCACAGCAATCGGGACGACTCAAAGGCGTGGTCCGTACCTCTGTGGGTGCGCCGGCCGCGGGCGTTGTCGTCGTTGCCACAAATCAGGTGACACGAAAAGTGCACGACACACGCAGCGATGGCGACGGCACTTATTCACTCTCACTTCCTGCGGGCGCTTACCGCCTCAGCCTGGACCAGCCGAATACGGCACAGTTTGACAAAGACAAGAACTACGGCGATTTCGCGATTGTTCGCGGTGACACACTCGAGAATGTCGTCATCGAATCCGGCAAGGAGACGGTCGTCGATATTCCTCTCGCGCCGCCGCCAACAGGCCCGCAACCTGTCCCACAGCGCCGTGAATCGCCCGATCGCTGGCGTATCACATTTCCGGAATATGATCGCTATGGCGACCGCGGTGCGCGCGGCCGCGACATCCCTTTCAAACGCGGTCGCTGGTGGGATCCGTACAACCAGAACGTTCTCAAAGGCGACTATCCGATAAAAGGCGACAAGCTGTTCATGATTCTGACTGCCGTCAGCAGCACGAATGTCGAACAGCGTCGCGCGCCGACACCGTCTGACGTCAGCAGTGTCGATCCTGTGAGTGGAGAATTCTTTGGTCGTCCTGAACAATTTGCCGCGAGCGAGACAGTGCAGTTCAGTTTTGAGCTCTTTCACGGCGACACGACGTTCAAGCCACGCGATTGGGCGATCAAGTTCTCGCCAACCTTCAGTGTTCCGAATTATCTCGATGCGCGTGAGAATGGGGTCGTCAATATCGACGTGCGGCGTGGCACCAACCGCACCGATTGGCACGCTTCACTCGAAGAAGCATTTGGCGAAGTTAAACTCGCCGACATTAACGCCAACTACGATTTCGTTTCCGTGCGCGCAGGCATACAGCCTTTTGTCTCCGACTTTCGGGGTTTCATCTTTTCGGATAACAACCTTGGCGCGCGCATGTTCGGCGCGTTTGACAACAATCGCTATCAGTTCAACGGCGCATACTTTTCGATGCTGGAGAAGGACACCAACAGCGGTCTAAATCGTTTCGACACGCGTCATCAGAACGTCTATATCGCCAACATTTTTCGACAGGACTTCATTCGCAAGGGTTACACGATTCAGGGAAGTTTTCATTACAACGACGATCGACGCTCGGTTGAGTTTGATCGAAATGGGTTTCTGGTTCGTCCAGCGTTGATTGGCGATGTTCGACCACATGCGATCAAAGTTGGTTATCTGGGTTTCAGTGGTGATGGCCATCTCGGCAGGATAAATCTGTCACACTCTTATTACTTCGCTTTTGGTCACGACGAGCGAAACCAGATTGCTGGTCGAAGAGTGCAGGTACGATCGAACATGGCTGCGGCGGAGCTCTCTGTAGATAAAGATTACCTGCGGTTTAAGGGTTCATTCTTCTTTGCTCAGGGGGACGGCAATCCGACTGACGATCGTGGTTCTGGCTTCGATGCGATCTTTGACGATCCGAATTTCGTTGGCGGGCAGTTTTCGTTCTGGGTTAGAAATGGCATTCGTCTGACGCAGACAGGCGTGGGCCTGGTCCAACCAAACAGTCTCCTGCCGAGTTTGCGAAGCAGCAAGACGCAGGGACAGGCGAACTTTGTTAACCCGGGAATTTTTATCTACAACGGCGGCGTCGATGTGGAGTTAACGCAACGAATCAAGGCTGTAGTCAACGTCAACTACCTGCGTTTTCACCGCACAGAGCCGCTGGAATTGATCTTATTTCAGAATCGCATCCGGCACGATATCGGATTTGATTACAGTCTAGGTGTCGCGTACCGGCCGTTTCTGATCAATAACTTCACGGTCACATTTGGTGCGTCGTCATTGCAAACGGGTCGCGGGTTTCGTGACATCTTCACTGACGCCTCGCGCAATTGCCCACCTGGTGTCGAGGATTTTTGTCAGCCGAGTGTGATCAGTCCGAAGAAGATGCTGTATTCACTGTTTGGGCAGGTGAAGTTGGTTTTTTAGCCACAGATGACACGGATTTATTTACTGATTTTGGTTTTGGGTGCGGCGGCTGTTGTGGCGGCTTGGCCGGCGACTGCGTCGAACCAAGCTGCGGCGGTGAAGGTTGAGGGGTGTGTGAAGTGTCATGGGCAGATTGAGCCGATGCACAAGTATGGGACGACGGAGACGTTTGAGAAGCTCAAGGATGGGAAGGATGCGGTTGGGCTGAGTTGTACGGCGTGTCATGGAGGGAATCCGGCTTCGGAGATTAAGGAGGAAGCACACGTTAGGCCGAAGTTTCCACGCGAGTGGCGCCGTGAGGGGAAATATAGTGGCGCGAATCCGGAAAGGTCCAACACACTGTTGGCGCGAGAGAGTTGGGAGTTTGTTCGGTTCATCAATCCAGGTGATTTGCGCGTTGTCGGAAAGACCTGTGCGGGCTCGGCGTGTCATGACGTCGAATCGAAGAATGTGGCACGCAGCATGATGACGCACGGTGCGATGCTTTGGGGGGCGGCGCTTTACAACAACGGCAGTTTTCATTTGAAAGATCCGCGTTTCGGTGAGAGTTACAGCGAATCCGGCGCACCGCAAACCCTCCTGCAAACGACCACCGAAGAAGAGCGACGCACGAAAGGCTTTCTGAGTCTGCTCGATCCGTTGCCGCGCTGGGAGATCTCTCAACCGGGAAATGTCTTGCGCGTGTTTGAACGTGGTGGCAGGCGCCGGCTCGAAGTTGGTCTGCCTGACAAGGAAGAAGATCCGGGCAAACCTGACAAGGGACTCAGCGCGCGTGGTTTCGGCACCGCGCAACGCACCGATCCCGTTTTTCTCGGAATACAAAAAACGCGCCTGCTCGATCCGACACTCAACTTTCTCGGCACGAATGATCATCCCGGCGACTACCGCTCGTCGGGTTGTTCTGCGTGTCACGTGATTTATGCAAACGATCGCGATCCATCTCATTCCGCGTTTTATCAACAGGCCGGAAATCTCGGACGTTCGCAAACTGCCGATGTGTCGATTCCGAAGACTGAGTCAGGCCATCCGATCAAACACCAGTTCACCAGCCAGATTCCGACATCGCAATGCATGGTCTGTCACATGCACCCGGGCACGAACATGGTTGCGAGTTATCTGGGGCTAACGTGGTGGGACAACGAGAGCGACGGCGCCAAGATGTATCCGGCGACGCAACACAATCCCAGCCAGGATGAAGAGCAGGAGAAACTTGATCGTAATCCCGAAGGTGCGAGCCTGCGTGGTTTATGGTCCAACCTGGATTTCCTGAAAGACACTGGCACGGCGTCGTTCAACGCACTGCTGCGCAACACGCAGTTTGCAGACTTTCACGGGCACGGTTGGATGTTTCGGAAAGTCTTCAAACGCGATCGCAAAGGGAACCTGCTGGACGCAACGGGTAATGTCGTCT
>DASTVU010000589.1:0-6240 GCA_035758935.1 Pyrinomonadaceae bacterium
GTAGGTGGACCAAGAATGGCCTCGTCCGGCGGATTTGTGCCGTTAGGTCCGGTGAAACCCAACGCAGTGACACCAAGTGACGAATCCAACCCCCAGCCAAGAGTATCCACGGCTGCACTGCCGCCAACGTCCGTAGCAGTGGTGGTACCACTAAATGAAATCGCTCGACCGGATTGAGACGAGATTCCAGTGACTGTGATTGGCAGGACGTTACCTTGTGCATCACAAATCGTGAACTGAAATCCCACTAGGGCCTGCGCCACACTCGTATGACCGGCAGAAGTATTAGTCAGGACGAGAGTAAGCGTGTTGGTGCCGGCATTTCCCGTGATGGAAGCTGTTGCGCTTACCGGCAGACCATTAATTGATCCTGACTGGCTGAAGAAAAAGTTATCGGCCCTGGCTACACCGCTTGAGCCAAGCGCGACAACTGCAAAGATCGCGAGTGAGACGGCGACCTTGCGAAAATTAATCGGGGACATTGTAAAACTCCTTCCTTGCTTGAAGCGAAAACGACGTTAACGCGCAGCAGAGAGTTAACTCTGCACGCCTCGTTCTCTGGGGTTAATGGCCGGTGGATTGGTAGGAGAAGCCCTGCGAAAATCTCGGCAGAGCGTCAAACCACTCCATCTAGTTAATTGCTTTACTCACACCTCTGGGCTTGGTGTGAATAGTCGGGGAAGGGAGGCTGAATAGCTTTGTCGTCAGTCGGGGGCATACGCCTGGCTTACAACCAGCCTCCCTTCGGAACAGACTCAGCGGCGGAGCAATCGCGATCTGTTACCGGTGTCGTTAACGTCCCTCCAGGGTAAACTCCGCTAAATAAACTTGTGTTCGACGATCCTGATGCCGAAGCCTCTGTGACCGTTAGACTCCAACTCCTCCCTCATTACCGTGCCTTTGATCGCTGCGACCATTCCTTCGACTGGTCCATTCAGTAGCCGCACGACAAGACTGATGGACGAGGAAAATTTCATACGCCGAGGCAGGCGCAGATACAGACCGGACGAGCTCATGTTGTCTAAATGACAGTCAAGACTGAACGGCTGATCATCAATATCGACTCCCCAAACTCGAGCGGGCAAAACATCGTGTGAGCGAGGTTTGGAACGTCGTTCGAGGGGTGTTCTCCGAGTGCGGAATACCGTCGTTGGCATTCGAAGGTGGCAATCCAAAATGTAGTTTGCGCGCTGTTCGCAGTGCATAAGCCGGCTCTTCGTAGAGGTTAAGATTTCGACTTTTGGATTATGAAGTTGTTGCAAAATCGTGACAACGGAGGTCCTTGCCCATTTATCTGGCAGTAATGCAGGGTTTTTTTGTGGGACTAGATGGCAGGATCCTCGGGGGTCCTGTTGGGAGGATCCTGTTAGAGGGATTTACAACACACCGCCGGAATTTGGTCGTTTTTGGGTCACAATTTTTGTCATTCACCTAATGAAAAATCCCAACTTCCTCACAAATGCACGCAAATCGCTCCCGGCACGAGTCTTGACGGTATTTCTGCGGTTTGAACTGAACGCTGTCCGCAGCGAACGGCTTTGATTGGCATGACGATAATCATCTCTCTGATAGGTTTTACGGCGCTCGCCATGATTATTCACGAACTGGGTCATCTGGTGGCCGCCCGGCTTTGTAATGTCCCTGCCTCTGAACTCGGTCTGGGACTTGGGCCACGACTCACGGGTTTTCGTCTGGGATCCATCAGCTTTAACCTCCGCGCGATTCCCGCCGGCTCTTTTGTGAGACTTGATGGAACTGCCTTGAAGCAAAGATCTGTACGAGCCCAACTCCTCGTGCACCTGGGCGGAGTCATCTTTAATCTCGTCGCCGGCTTATTTACATACGGAACGATGTTTGGTTGGTTGAATTTTTTGATCGCTGCCGGCAACATCCTGCCGCTTTACCAGCACGATGGTTGGAAGTGTGGTGTAGTGATCATGCGCGCATTGTTGCGCCGTCAGAGCCAACCCGCGGAGCGTGTGTTCACGTTCTCAGGTGGATTCGTTAGCTTGCTGATCGCGTGGGGCGTGATGCGGATGTTTGTCTAAACGGCTCTGCCGCAAGAGCCTTAGTTGGAGGAGGTCAAGAGCCTCACCCGGCGCTACCGCGTTACGGTACTGACCTCGTCCAAGTGCGGATCCTACTTTTTGACGGCAGAAGACTTTATTTCGGCATCTTGGCAAGACCATGCCGGAAAGCGTAGATGATGAGTTCGAGCCGGTCAGAAACTTCGAGCTTGGAAAACACCGAGCTGAGATGGTGAGTTACCGTCGTCTCACTGATATAGAGTCGCTCGCCTATAAGCTTATTCTTGAGCCCTTCCGAAACAAGTGCCACAACCTCTCGCTCACGCGGCGTTAAGCTTGCAATCTTAGTCGCTTCAGCAGTCGGTCCTTGTTGTCGTCCGCTTCTTACGTCTTCCAGAACGCTTCCCATCATCGAACGATCGATCCAGACTTCGCCGGCATGAACTTTTCGGATTGCCTTCAATAACAGGTCCGCAGCCTGTTGCTTCAAGACGATACCCATGGCGCCACGACGAATCGCCATACGATGCGATTCCGTTGTTTGTACACCTGTTAATACGAGAACACGCGACTTCGGACTGATGTCGCATAGTGCCGGAAGAAACTCGAGACCATCTTCTTCGTCCAGCATGAGATCGAGCAGGATGATATCCGGCTGTTCTCTCTCAGCAAGAAGCATCGCCTCCGCTCGGGTGCCAGCCATCGCCACGACGCTCATCGTCTGATCGTGCTCGATCAGCATCCGCAAGCCACTGCGAATAACTGCGTGATCGTCGATGATCATAATGCGGATTTGCGTGGGGGTGTCAGGCATAGATCGGAAACCTACTCTCGTGTGGCTTTGCGTCAAACGTCGACCGAGATTTCTCTGTGCAACCTCTGTGGTCTCTGTGTCTCTGTGGTGTGTTTTGCCCGGAATTCATCAACCACAGAGACACAGAGACCACAGAGGTTGCACAGAGAAAGGCAAAGCACCCTTGTGTTACAGCGGAACAGTAACGGTTACAACCGTATAGTTGTTATCGTCAATCGATACCCTGGTTTCGCCGCCTAACATAGACGCCCGTTCGGCAATCGAGCGAGGCGTGAATAAAGTTCTCTGGTCGTGCTGGTCTTCACCGTTAAAGCCCAGACTGCCGCTTTCTCCCGGACGGCGATTTTTTATCCGCAGCCGGAACCTGCCTGCGTCACACGTTAATTCGACTCGGGCCTCGTTACAAAGAGCATGTCGTCTGACGTTGCTCAATCCTTCCGCTACAATTTGAAATAACTCTGCCGCCAAACGATCATTGACCTGGATCTTGCCTGAAGCTTCGACATCAACATTGATGCCCGTAACGGAGGCAAATCTTGTAACAAAGCGTTGAATCGCAGGCAAGAGCACGTCGCGGCGTTCTTCCCCCGCTCGCAATCCCCATACATAGCGCCGCATTTCGATTAGTTCCTGATTAGTAAGTTCGAGAAGTTCCTCGACATTGTCAAGAACGTCAGTGTTTCCCGCTCGAAGTTTCTGAGCGAGCGCGGCGATCCCTAGTTGTAACCCGACATAAGGTTGAATGACACTGTCGTGAATATCACGCGCGATGCGCTGGCGCTCCTGTTCGGCAGCATCCGAAGCAAGACTGTCGACGAGGCGGATATTCTCGATCAATGGAGTTATATGGTCCATCAACTGAAGCACAAAATCCATCGTCGAGTTATCAAAGCGATGCGATCCCCCGCTCAGATACAACCGGCCCATCGGACCATTACGATTGTGAATAGGTACGGATAAATAGTGTGTAGTCTCCAGCGCGTTTGCAACCCGGTCGCTGACTGCCGAATCGCCTGGGAGAAACTGGCGACTGTTGACGTCAAATAACAGCGTCCGTTCCCGTTGATTTTGCCGGTGAATAACCGCGTAATTAGCCGATGGCAGGAGCAACAAAGCGGCCGCCTCCGCTTCTATAACAGGCGGTGAGCCTCCGTTTGTGTTGCTGCCACGCCTGATTCGATACATTTGATACGATTCTGCGCCGCCTTTAGCGAGCAGCAGCAACAGAGCACTGTCGGCATCGTAAAAGGCACGGAGACTTTCCAGAATGGCATTGATCGTTCGGTCGATTCCGAATCTTGGATTGGAGAAGAGGGTGACATCCTTCAGCAGTTGCAGACGGTTTCGCAGGTTGATTTTGAATCCACCCCAACGTGAGATCAGAAAACCGAGTATGAGCAATTGAGCGACCCGCAACATGAGACGATTCATTTCAAACGTGGGTCCCTGGGGGGTACTCAAAAAAGCAACAATGGTGAAGAGAACAGCGGAAACAAGCGTTAGCCGTAAACCAGCCTTGTAGCCCCAACCGAACGAGGCTACGAGGATGGCGAAAAAGAAGAAATTAAAAAAGATGCTCCTAGTGCCACTGCTCAACGAGATCAGTCCGAGAAACCAGATCATGTCGAACCAGTGCATGTACTGCGCGGGAATTAGATCGCCGTGGCGGACGGATAAACCAAGAATCACCGCGCTGTATATGGTGTAAAGCGCGAGAATCGCGTAAGTGAGCTTAGCGTAAGTATCCGGTTCCGAGGGCTCGATTAAAATAACCACCAGAGCCGTTGCGGCCAGCATAAGGCGCGTTGTCGAAACGAGCCGCAAGTCGATCCACTGTTCGGATAAAGGATCAGCGTGGGAGTTAGTAGTGTTGGTCAGGCTGGCACTCAAAGTGGCTCCTCTGATCAGAACTAGCCACCGATCGAAGTCGATGTTATTAGACCAGGCAGAATTCGCAGTCGCACTGATTATAACTTCGGAGCGAAATAGCCGACGCGGGTGTGGCCCTGGTAAGCGGGGTTGGTCATCTCGACGCGGACGCGGCGGAATCCTCCATCACGCGCTTTGTTCAGAGGCGTGTAGTAGACCGCATACTGGTGACGCAACTCCTCTGCTACTTCAGCATACGTGGCTTCCAGCCCTGCAAAACTTTGCGGCTTATATAAGCGACCACCAGTGGCGGCAGTAAGTTGCGCAAGCATTTGCTCACTCAAATCCAAAACGCGAAGACCCTCTCGCAGGTCGCCGATGCGGATCTGATTAAAGCGGATTGTCGCGTCTGAGTTCCCCATTAACGCATCCAACTCGGATCGCTTCGCGGATCGAGAGATTTCAGTATTACTGACGACGTATACACTTACCTGTGCTTTCAAGAGCTCTTGTAATGCTGCCTCGAGAGTAGCAGTGCCACGTCCGCTATCGATGCCGTCAGACAAAACGATCACAGCTCGACGTGATTTAGTTGTGCCAAACTGATCACGCGCAGCAAGCATTAGAGCATCGTTAAAGCGCGTGAACATTCCTGGTTCAATGCGACGCAACGCACGCTGCAACTGAAACCGGCTATGAGTCCAGTCTTGTAAGAGTTCAACCCGATCGTCGAACTTGATCAGGCTGATGCGATCGTCGTTCGCTAGTCGCCCGGCAAAGCCTTCGGCCGCGCGGCGAAAGTCGTCCAGGTTGGTTGCTACCGAAGACGACGCGTCAACCATCAACACAACATCAACCGGCACCTGGCGTAACGCAAGATCGCTCAACGGTTGCTGGCGGTCGTTTTCGAAAACGCGAAAGTCGTCACGCGTGAGTGCGTTTACAAGCCGGCCACTTGAGTCACGCACGGTCACCGGAATCATTACTTCAGTGGTATTCACCGAAATGACGTCGCCGGGAGCGACTTCCTGGTCCTCACGTTTTTGCTTCAAAGTGGGAACAGGCGGGGGCGCACCGAGGCCATCAAATGGCCCGGGAGTTGGAGAAGCTTTGGGTCGGGGCGCAGGTTTTGGTTTCGCAGGGCGCGAGCCGGTTTGCTTCTGCGCACTTGTGACAAAGCCGTATGGCAATAAGAAAAGTGCCGCCAGAATGAACAGCAGCACGATTGCCAACAATCTACGCTTTTTGATGTAGATCATTTGAAAATCAGAAATGTTCAATGACCGCAAATTTCCAGAAGTTTTTCCGCAGAACCCATGCGATTGCTCTTCTCTGTGCAACCTCTGTGTTCTCTGTGTCTCTGTGGTCAGTTGTTTTGCGAATTTGTTAACCACAGAGACACAGAGAACACAGAGGTTGCACAGAGAAAGGCTTGAGTTCTATTTGGTCGACTCGTCGCCCATTGCGGTCTTCATCGCCGAGATAATCTTTTCGCTGACACGGCGTTTACGCAATTCTTCGACCTTCGCT
>DASTVU010000590.1:0-6722 GCA_035758935.1 Pyrinomonadaceae bacterium
GCCGGTTGGGATTCAGATACTTGCGGGTGCGAATATTGAAGCGATGGCGGTGGCACACGCGGCGGGCTTGGACTTTATACGCGCGGAAGGTTTCGCGTATGCACACGTTGCGGATGAGGGAATAATCGAAGCCTCTGCGGCGAAACTGCTCCGGTATCGCAGGATGATCGGTGCCGAGCATGTGCAGGTTTGGACTGACGTCAAGAAAAAACACTCAGCACATGCGATCACTGCGGACGTAAGCGTGGGTGAGACGGCTGAGACGGTGGAGTTCATGGGTGCTGATTGCGTGATCGTCACCGGCAGCGTAACGGGCCAAGCGCCGAAAGTCGCTGACGTGCAGGAAGCAAAAAGTCATTGCCACTTACCCGTGTATCTCGGCTCGGGTATTAGCGAAAGCAATATCGAACAGTTCTATAAGGAAGCGGACGGTTTCATTATCGGAACGTCGTTCAAAGTGGATGGGCTATGGTCCAACACGATCGATCCGGGGCGCGTCACACAGTTTATCCACAGATTACACCGATTAACTGATTGAAAACCGACTTACTGATCATCGGTGCGGGTCCATTCGGGCTGGCAATCGCAGCGCAAGCGCAACACGATCACATCGAACATCTGATCGTCGGGAAACCGATGGAGTTTTGGCGTTCGAATATGCCCAAAGGGATGTTTCTGCGTTCCGCGTGCGACTGGCATCTCGATCCACAAAACGTAGAAACGATCGAGGCCTACCTGCAATCGCGAGGTCAAACCCCTAAGGACGTCGAACCGCTATCTTTAGGTTTCTATCTCACTTACGTCGACTGGTTTCAAAAGCAAAAGAACATTCAACCACTTCCAGTCTACATACAAAGCCTCGATCGCTCCTCAAACGAACACTTCGTCGCAACAACAATCGATGGCGATGTCATCAGTGCAAAGAACGTCGTGCTGGCGCCCGGATTTAGACACTTCGCACACGTCCCGGAGGATTTGAAAGCAAAGCTTCCCTCGGGCAGTTTTCAACACACCTGCGAATATGTGGACTTCACCGAGGCGGCAAACAAGCGCTACCTGATCATCGGCGGACGGCAAAGTGCGTTTGAATGGGCAGCACTACTCCTCGAAGCCGGCGCCGCTGCGGTCCATCTTTCACACCGTCATGCGAGCCCTGCGTTCGCAGTTGCTGAATGGTCGTGGGTGAAGCCGCTCGTCGACAACATGGTCGAAGATCCGAACTGGTTTCGGCGTTTATCGCAACAGGAGAAGGACGACATCAGTTATCGAATGTGGTCCGAAGGCCGGCTAAAGATCGAGCCGTGGCTGGAGCCGCGACTGCGAAACGAGCGTGTGAAGGTATGGCCACAAACTGAGGTCAGTAGTTGCGTCGTGAATGAAACCGGCGAGTTGGAAGTGAAGTTAACGAAAGGAGAAGCAATCACCGTCGATAAACTTGTTCTCGCTACTGGATACAAGGTCGATATTGCGCGGTTGCCGGTCTTAGCTAAAGGCAATCTACTCGAGCAGATCGCGACGCGGAATGGGTTTCCAGTGCTTGATGATCACTTCGAGACATCTGTGCCGGGCTTGTTCATCACAAGCATGCCTGCGACGCAGGACTTTGGACCATTCTTCGGCTTTACCAATTCAGTGCGCACGTCGGCGCGATTGATCACTGCGAAACTGTGCTCTGGATCCGCCAGGCGCCGTTCCTTTTAACCCACACGTCTGCAAACGGCCAGACCCTGACAAAACCATTACTTTCGCGGACTTCCATGTAGCCATGTGCAATCGCCAGCCGATCAAACACCTTCACATGGTTCACCCGGGTCA
The DNA here is from genome assembly GCA_035758935.1 of Pyrinomonadaceae bacterium. Lineage (GTDB taxonomy): Bacteria > Acidobacteriota > Blastocatellia > Pyrinomonadales > Pyrinomonadaceae > PSRF01. Next base: position 1,816 of record DASTVU010000590.1, read on the forward strand.
AATAAGTCTTGTCGGTGGGCTGTGATTCCATCCACTTGATGTCTTCGTCTCGCGATAGTTTCATATCGCCGACGGTGAGGGTGAAATCTTCAGTCTCAATGCGCTCAAAAAACTTGCGGTCATGCCGCGTCTGCGCCGAACCATACTCGCGATAGATCTCGCGAATCTGTGCTTCGTCTTCAGTTAGAACGGATAGTGGAGTGGCGGACAGAATCGTTACTCCCTGGTTACATGTGTGCGCGGGCCTAACGAGACGGGTGAGGAGCAAACCAAAGCTGAAAGCAACGAAGGCAACAAACAGACGAATGAAAAGCTTATTCATGTGCACCTCCGAACGAATTGCGTGGTCAATAATTTACCACAGGACATATGGAACGCAGAGACAAACTACGCTGCCTGTACGGCGCCGTTTTTCTCGTCCGGCGCCTTCTCGCCTTTCTCTTTCGCCTCCGGGTCACCTTGTTTTGCAGCAGCGTTCTCGATCTCGGAGTTCACTTCCCCACCGATCAAGACGGCCGCACCTGTGAAATACAACCAGAGCATCAAGATGATCACCGCGCCCAGCGAACCATACGTCGCGTTATAAGAGTTAAAGTAATGAAGGTAGACGCGAAATCCGAGTGACACGAGCAACCAAAGCGCTACACCGATCACCGATCCCGGCGTTAACCATTGCCATGACTGTTTGCGAAAGTCAGGTGCTACGTAGTAAATCAACGCAAAGGCGAAGGTCATACATGCAAGCACAACGGGCCACTGAATGATCTTCCACCCCAGCGGGAAAACCGGACCAAAGCCGTAATGGGCAGCTAGCCACTCCGCGATGCGCCCACCGGCAACGACGAGTATGAGGGCGCCAATAATAAAAATCGAAAGCGCGATCGTGAGGCCAATCGCAGTCAACCGCTGTTTCCACCACGGGCGCGTCTCTTCAAGATCGTAAGCATCGTTTAGCGACTCCGTAATCGCACTAAGTCCATTCGACGCTGCCCACAACGCCGCGAGTATTCCGAATGATAATTTTCCACCACCAGTCGACTCGGACACTTCATACATCGTGTTAGAGATGAGTTGAAATGCGGACGGCGGCATGATGCGACCAAGGTAGTCAAAGAGCGCGTGACGTGTGCCGGTGCCTGAGCCGAGCACAAAACCGATGATCGACGTCAGAAAAATCAGGAACGGGAAGAGTGCGAGCAGGAAGTAGTATGACAACTCGGCGGCGCGGCCAAACACGTTGTCGGCCTGAATCTCCGTCCAAACACGTTTAGCCAAATCACGCCAACCCAGACCACCGAGCTTCCATAGTGATGCCATTGCAATTCCTTTGCTATTGCCTTTCTACGCGCTAATTTTGTCATGAATTTACGTGGATGGATACGAATCCGTGTTAGCCCATGCGAGGGTCAGATACGTGTCACTCTTTTGTCACAAAGTTGGAGTAGCTTTCGATTTAATCAAAAAAATTCCCCAGTGATGTCGATTCCGGCAGGCGCCGTTCGACTTAATGTTGAATTGACCCGGAACTATGAATAGAAAGGAAAGTTATGGGAACTAAACCAACGCACGAACAAGCACAACTGCATTTGCAGGTCTACGATCTGCGACGTGAGGCGCGACTGCGCGAAGCACGCGACTGGTTTCAAAAGAGTTACAACGCGGAAACCCTCGAAGAAGCGATGAAGATCGCCGCCCCCGGAACAGAGCACGGCAATTTTCTCGGAATGGTGATTGGATACTGGGAACAAGCCTGCACGCTACTCAACTATGAACTGCTTCACGAAGATCTTTTCTTTGAGACGAGTGGGGAGTTCTTTGGCGTATGGGAACAATTGAAGGTAGTGGTACCGCAGTTTCGCCAGGCGTTCAAAGACCCAAATCTTCTTGGAAATTTGGAAAAAGCCGCGAAACGTTATGAGGAGTGGGCGGAGCAACGTAGCCCCGGACACGTCGCCGCAATGAGAGAATGGATGCAACAGGAACGGACGAAGGCGAAGTCCGCCAGCGCCTAATACCTACTACGTACACGATCGATCTAACGCCGAAGGTGTTGGCTACTTAACGCCTTCGGCGTTAGTCCGTCGAGTAACTCCAAGTATACTAGCCGCATGGCAACAAAGGTATGCGTTCATATCGATGGAATCACTGACATCAAACAACCGCAAGAGAGAGTTTGCGAAGTGTGCGTGAAGACGGGAGATAGCTGGGTTCACCTGCGTACTTGCCAACAGTGTGGCACGACCCGATGTTGCGACAGTTCGCCAAACCAGCATGCTTCAAAACATGCGCGTGCGAGTGGTCATCCGGTGATCGCCTCAGCGGAACTTGGTGAGCGTTGGTTGTATTGCTATCCCGACGACGCCTTCGCCGAATATTAGCCACAAGAGTTTTCAGCCACAAAAAGGCACAAAAGTCACAAAAACGAGTTGTCAGGGTCAAATGACGCTTTCACTCGTCTACCTTTTGTGATTTTTGTGGCTACTTCTTTAAGGCCATTGGATGACTTTGGCCTTTTTTGTGGGTGCGATTATGTGAGGGCTGAGGGCGGTTGGTTTTGGTGACTCGATCTTGGGCTTTGCCACAACCGGTGGCTCGCTAATCTGAACTTTCTCCGCTGGTTGTTCAATTGGTTTTTCGCTGAGTACCGTAACAGTCTCAGCTTCTCGTGAGCGCACTGGAGCCTTTTTGGTAGCGGGGCGTACTACAGCTTCGTTTACTACGGGTTGCGGCAATGGAGGCTCAGGCTCCGGCTCGGCTGCTGGAGTGATCACTGCACTTTCTACTTTTGGTGGGTCCACTTTCGCAGTCGGTTGTAACGGCGGCGCCGGTGGCCGATCGCGCGCTTCCGAACTCCTCAATACGAGTGCACCAAGTCCACAGCAAACCATCAATACAACACTCGCAATTACACCGAGTGCGAGTATCCTGTTCCGCGACGGCGAGCGCTGCAATTGAATCCGTGGCTGCGGTTTAGGACTCGGCATGTCAAGACAACGCGCCACGTCGGCAAACGTTCGAGCTGTGGCCCACGTATGTGCAGACGCACCCGAACGAGTAACAGCTTCCGTACGCGCTCCAAACTCCATCAGAGTCTTCACCGTCTCCTTGTGACCAAAGAACGCGGCTAATGCGAGCGCAGTGAACCCGTCGTTGCGCGTCAGGTTCGGATCCGCTCCGTGCCCCAACAACAGACGAACGATTTCTGCATGACCGTAACTGGCCGCCTTCATCAGTGCCGTCGTGCCGTGCCGGTTGCGTGCATTCAGATTGGCCACACGCGGCAACATACGCGCGAGTGCCTCGACATCGCCGCTCTCAACCACGCGCGACAGTTCTTCCGTCACGTTGAATGCTTTTGCTGCTATTGACATCTCAATCCCGAACTGTGATCCGATCACCGGGCTTGACCACGGGATCCTGTATTTTTCCTGATTCAATCTCTTTCAACTTGAAACGTGTCACAACCAGGAACCCTTTGCCATCGTCCCGACCAATCCGTGCCTCTTTGCCATTCGATGTGACACCGCCCGCCGCGTTGATTACCTGAGTCAAGGTCAATCCTCTGCGGTACCTCTTCTCACCCGGCAACTTAACTTCACCGCCGAGATAAACAAACTGCGTCACCGGCGCGAGCAGCGTTACGACATCACCTGGACGCACAAGCAGGTTCATCTCATTCGCTTGTGCGAGATCAGCTTCGAATGTCTCATTCGTCTCATTTCGCACGACTGTGACATGTTCTGCTTCTGGTAGTGGTTGAGCATCAGCGACGACGACATAAAGCGGAATGGCTTCACGTCTGAGAATCTTCGGGCCCGACTCTTTCACGAGCCCGCTCACGAGAATCGTGTGACTGGCATAATCGCGAACTCCGATGAGCACCTTCGGATCTTGCACCAGCGCACGGCGTTTTAGTTCGCCCTCAACTCTGGCGCTGATTTCATCAACGGTGAGACCGCTCGCAGCGAGAGGTTCAGCGAGCATTGGATGTTCCAGGAATCCTGCCGGCGTGATCGTGAACAACGTGGACTGTGAGGCGTTGCTGTCGTTGACTCGAATGTCCAGAACGTCAGCTGGTCCAACTCGATAAATCTTCGTGAGCGGAATTTCAGCCGGAGCGGCGGCGGGAGCGGACACGACGGGGGCCGGAGCGGCGGCGTTTTCAATCGGTTTTTTAGTTTCTTTCTCGGCGACTTTTTCGGGCGGTGCAGCGGTCTTGGTATTCATTGCGACCTGTTGAGCCACGGGTTGAGGAGGGGCCGTGCGACGTTCCGCGGCGATTCGTGCGGAATCCTCCTCCCAAAGCATCGCACGCGCGAGCCCGAGGCGATCGCGAGCCTCATCGTCCTTGGGGTTGAGCGCAACCGCAACTTTGAAACTCTCAATCGCATTGCGCCATTGCTTTAAATCGTAGTAGGCGTGACCCAGCGCGAAATGTGCATCAGCGTGGCCGGGGTCCAGCTTTGTAGCACGCTGGAGTATTTGAGCCGCCTGTGCAAACAATCCCGCCTCACCGTACTTCACGCCCTCCTTGTACAGGCGTTTGGCTTCGGCTTTATCTTTCGAAGAGACCGCGCGGTTGAATGCGTGATTGGTTGCGCTCTGTGCGGAGATAAGATGTGCAAACGGTCCCGACAGCAGTAGCGCTGCCGAGAAAGCGAGTGACCTGAACATTGAGACCCCCTTGAAAAAGGAGTGACTTAAAACCCGCACGGACGAGGGGGAATTTCTAGGGGAATAACGGTGTGCTGGTTATACCACTTTCACCACTCAAATTCCACTTTTTATAAGAACTGCGGAACGTACTGTAGGGGCGGCCCTCCGTGGCCGCCCGTGGTTTGAGCTAAAGTGATTCAAGAAGCGACGGCCTCGTATTTGGTGAACGCGATCAAAACCACGGGCGGCCA
>DASTVU010000591.1:0-3826 GCA_035758935.1 Pyrinomonadaceae bacterium
AGTGTGCGGATAATCTGCAACTCTTCAAGCAGTGTTTCGACATCAATGCCAATCTGTTTCGACAGGTGCGGCAACTTATGCTGCTGCAAGTCGGCAAAGTGTTCACTGATCAACCGCGAAGCCAGGCGATCGCTTTCGCCAAGCACTTCGAGCTGGACCAGCAGAGACTCTTTTACGTCACGCGCACCACAACCGACAGGATCGAGACGCATGACTTCCTGCCGCGCACGCTCAACCAGTTCTTCCGAAACCTTCTCCATCGCGGCAATCTCTTCGTTACTGGCACCCAGCCGGCCGTCAGCATTGAGATTGCCGATAACGCAGATGGCAGCATCACGAACATCGCTGTCCATGGAACTCATATTGAGTTGCCACTCGAGATGTTCCGCGAGTGATGGTGGTCGTGTAAGAAATTGTTCGAAAGTAGGAGCGTCTTCTTTGTACTCGATCTCCTGCGTTTTATACCCGGGATCGAGATAGTCTTGAAACTCTCGGCCGAAATCGATCTCTTCGAAGGCGTCGCGTGGTGCTTCGTCAGTGCCACCCTCGTCGGCAGTGCCTTCTTCGTGATCGGTGCCGGCTAAAGCCTCGCTACCTTCAACTGCTTCGGCAACCGGCATGCTGGACAGAACTTCAGCATCACCAGAGCCATTCGTCGACGGGCTTCCGGGTTCCGGGCTGCTCTCTTCGAAGGAATTTGCGTCGGAACTGGCAAGATGATCGAGGACCTTCTCCGCGATCTCCTGCACCTCTTCCTGGCTTGGTACTTCTTCGAGTACAGGGTTCTCCAACAACTGTTGCTGAATGAGGTCGGTTAATTCGAGCGACGTCATTTGCAACATTTCTATGCGCTGGCGCAACTGCGGCGTCAGGACGAGTCGTTGGGAAAGGCTGGTAGTTAACTTAAGAGACATTCCTCAGATCGAGTGCCTGCTTCTACTTCATCTTTTCGGATTGTTGCGGCTTCTGGCCGCACGGGAGGATTATAACCGATCAGCGTTCACTGTGGCAGATTCTCTGCCATAAAGAAGTGTAAGAAGACACAAAAGTGTAAACATTCACATACGAAATTTTTCGCCCAGGTACAATCTGCGAACTTCGGCATCTTCCGTCAAGTCGCGTGGCTGGCCCGAACGAAAAATCTTGCCCTCGGCCATTATATACGCGCGGTCCGTTACGCCAAGTGTTTCGCGTACGTTGTGATCGGTGATGAGGATTCCGATACCACGATTTCGGAGATACAGTATTACATTTTGAATGTCATCTACTGCTTTTGGATCGATGCCCGCGAACGGTTCATCGAGCAGGATGTACTGCGGCTCCGTTGCAAGGGCGCGTGCTATTTCGGTGCGCCGCCGCTCACCACCTGAGAGGGCATCGCCACGCGTGTTTCGTACGTGACCGATGCCAAACTCTTCCAGCAGCTCTTCAAGTCGTTTCAACTGTTCACGACGCCGGAGACCTGTGGTCTCCAAAACGGCAAGTATATTTTGCGCCGTCGTCATTTTGCGGAAAACTGACGGCTCCTGCGGCAGGTAGCCAATACCCAGGCGCGCGCGCAGGTACATTGGCAGTTTTGTGAGGTCCTGATCACCCAAAAGAACATTGCCGGCGTCGGGACGCTCGAGACCGACAATCATGTAGAACGTCGTGGTCTTTCCCGCACCGTTCGCTCCCAACAGTCCAACAACCTCGCCCTTCTCCACTACAAGACTGACATCATCAACGACACGACGGCGCCCATAACTCTTTACTAGATGTGCGCTACGCAGCGCAGCTCCATCATTTGTGTTGTTTGTGCCGTTTTGTGGCAGGTCGAGTGGCTTCAAGGTTTTCGAATCTTGTGGGTTGAGCGCACGCGGCCAGGCGATTGTGGACCACGAGCATCGTCGGCGGTGACTTTACCTTCCTTCATCGAGAGCGTCAAACGATTGCCTTCCGTATTTCCCTGCTCCACGTCTTCAACACGCGCGGGATTACCTTTCAGAACTGCGATCTCACTTGCAGAAGTATATTCCACCCAGTCGCCAGTTCCCTTTCGGTTTGGCTGTGTGAGCACGACGTTTCGCTGTGCGACAGTCTTCTCCATCTCGTTTGTCTCTTTTGTGAGATAGACGTCGGCGACTCCACTGGTTATTCGATCCGTACCCTGCTTGATGTCGACATTACCTTCGTAATGAATCGTGCGATCAGGATCTGAGTAGAACATGGAATCCGCGGCTGCGAAGACCGGTACCATCGAGTTGTTGCTTTCCATTCGCTTCTTCGCGTTGTAGATCGCCGTCTGCACGTGCCCCGTGGCTTCCATTCGTTTGTCGTTGACGTAGATCACGAGTTTGTCGCCGCGCACATAGTTGTCGTCCTGCCACGCACGAGCATTGCCGTAGTAAATCGCCTGCCCGCTTTCGTGACGAAACTCTCCGCGTTCGCTCGCGATGTAAACCGGACTCTTTGCTTTTGAGAAAGGAGTGGCGCCGTTGGTCTGTTCCTGACTGTAGTAAGTTGTCGTGGTCTTGCCACGCGCGTAGGAAACGTCGTTTCGGAGATCGCTATCGAGCTCAATTGCTTTGGTACGCCCGCGCGAGTCCCAAACAGTCGGGTCGCCGCCACGCAGCCGGACCATCTCATCACCAGTAACATACGAAACGTTCGCGGCGACTCCGTTGCGATCGTTTTCGTTGAACTTGCCGTCGCCCTGCGCATCGAACCGCTCAACATCCTGCGTTTCTTTCAGGAAAACTGTCGTCATGTCTTGCGAAGTGAGTGTGCGCGTGCCGCGACCTTGAGACGGCTGCATCGGATCGAGAACCGCTTTAGCACCGCCGCTTGCCTTGCACGTACGCGCGAGATTTCCAGCTTCGAAAAAGTCACAGTCAAACTGCGGCGCATTCAGTTTCTTTCGTTCGGCACGACTGCTGCTCACGACAGGGTCGATTGATAGCTCCGCGTCGCCATTAGCTTGTGCCTTTTCGAGATCACGTCCCGTAACACGCCAGAACAATTTGACTTCGTTCGCTGTCAAGCGTTTGTTCGCTGCCTGCGGATCACTTGCCTTCGACTTCGGCGCACTCATCGTGATCACCGATCTGCCGCCGGCGACCATCTGTTTCAGCAAACTGCTGTCGTTTGTGGCCTGGAAGTTAACCTCGATCGAATTGCTCCCGGTGACCTCGACATCCGAATCGCTTGCGAGTGTTCGCGCTTTGATATCACCGTTGGCGACGGCTCGTTCGAGGCGCTGGTCCTTGTCCATGAAGAAGTCCATGTTGACCGCGTGCACTTCGGCGGCGCGACCGGGATCCATGATGCGCATGTACGCATTACCACGCATCTCCGCTCTTTGCAGATGCTTCTGCTCATTAATAAATGCAGTGAGGTTATCGCCGCTCAGAATGTCCGCTTCCTGTTCGATGGTTACGCCACCTGAAAACCAGAGCTGCATCACCTGTTGTTCAAACGAGCCATGCGCCGCCTTGATTACGACCGGGCGCGTGCGCGATGCCGCTTTGGCAGATGTGCCAGGAGCGATCGTCAACTGGACATCGTTTTTCAGTACAAGTCGTTTGGAATTCTGTTCAACGACGGCGCCGGTCGACGTTCCGGAAACGTTCTCACGTTCAAAAGCAACCGGCGAGTCGGTTTGTGCGATGCCGGTGTTTCGATCAAATGAGAGTGATTCAGTGCCGACTTTCAATTTTTCTTTAGTCGCGATCTTGACGTTCCCGACGAACGAAAGAACTTCCCCTCCAGGTTGTACGATGGCCCGTGCAGCAGAGATCTGATCGGGAGTTTCACCTTCAGGCGGATAAACTTCCAGGTTGACATT
>DASTVU010000592.1:0-6006 GCA_035758935.1 Pyrinomonadaceae bacterium
GAGAAGGTTGCGGTGTGGATGCGCGACATTCTGCGTGGTGTCGAAGAAGAGTGGGTTCAACCACACGTCGATCAGGTTTTTTCGTTTACTGATGCCGGCAAAGCGCACCGCAGGCTCGAAGAGCGAAAGAACATTGGGAAGGTTGTGCTCGTCCCGTGAGTTGAACTCTGCTTCACAGGTCATTGTTGGACGAGGTCAGTACCGTAACGCAGTAGCGTCGGGTGCGTCTCGGTCGTTCATGTACAACGTCGACCCGACGCTACTGCGTTACGGTACTAACCTTGTCCAAGCACGGTCCTAACGTTCGAGGTCTTGTTCTGACTGGCGCTTTGCAAGAAAAAACGAGATCACCGTCGAATAGATCAGCCCAAAGATCAGCGAGAGAAGAAACAATCCGACGAATGCTTGTGCGATTTGTGTTCGCGACACGATGGCTGAGCCTGCGCCCGACTCAACGGCCATCCATTTCGTTCCCACCACTGCGAGCGCAACAACAAAGAACACCGAGAGTGCGAGCCCATAAACGACGGAGATCCCGACACCAGTCTTCAACCCTTCTTTAAATGTCGGTCGATCGCCTTTCTCGCGCTCGACGGCTTTGATGCCGAGGTAGATCAGCGCAAACTGGAGAACGTTGAAGATAATCGGAGTGCCAAGCTGGTGAACAATCGAGGCGGGGTTGGTGACTACGTTGCGTGCAATAAGCACCCATGCCATCGCCAGCACTGCGATCAATAGACCGTATTTGAGTGATGTCTTCATCTGTGTAATCTGTGGATAAGATTCTTATTCCCAGGCCGGTTTGGTTTCTCCCTGCGCATTCTGCCAGTACGGCGCCCACGCAAGTGTAAGTAGTTTGACGGCGATGTTTGCTTTAGTTGGTTTTAGACTGACCTTCTCGAGTGGTTCTGTTTGCGGATCGAGAGAACGTTCGAGAGCCGCTGTTTCGGACTGAAACTCCGCTTCCAGGTCCGCGATCTTTTGCGCGATAGCCGCGACATTCTCTCCCGCGCGATCGACGTCCTGTGATTCTTTCATCGAGCGACTCACACCGCGCACTGCGGTCGTTGCTCTGCCGAGTGTCGAAAGACTCGTTCGCTTTCGCCCGAGGAAAGAGGAAAGCAACGTGGCGCCAAACGAGATTGCGGTCTGAACTTTCTGACCCTTTGCTTGTTCCGCTTCGCGTGCGACAGCCTGCTCCGCACGACGCTTTCGCTCTTCCAATTGCTCCAACTTTGGCGCGTACTTGCGTCGCAGTTTTTCTACAGCGTCGTCGCGTTGCTCGCGGCCGAGTTGCTGCAAACGCACGCGAAAGTCACGTTCACTCTCACCTGGATTCGAGACGATGTCGAGCGTCGGACTTTCAAGCAACTCCAATCGCTGGTTTCGATAAAGCCAGTTCGCGAGATCTTTGCGCCAGCTTGTATAGCTCTTCGCTTTGGTCGCGTCAGCCGGCGCTTCAGCGAACTGCGCTCCCGCCTGCGCTTCCGATTCGAGATCCTCGACCGGTAAATCAAGCGGCACGGCGGTGCTCCAGTCGAGATTAACTGGGCCTTCAGTGAATGGGCAGAGCAGCGTGAGATGCTCAGTCATGTCGACTGTTTTTGAATCGCTGTACCGAACTTCGGCGGCGCCGAGGAGCGTTGGATGATAAGTCAAACTTGCGTTCGCATCACCGGATCCGCGGACGGGAATGTAGAACTGAGTTATATCAGGCGGCAGAAGCGAGCGCTCATTCTTTGTTGGCGTATTCGCAACGGGTGGCGGAGCAGAAGCCGCAGCAGGAACAGAAGCAGGTGCTACGGTTTGTTTCAGAGGATCCATCAATAGTTTGATCTGCGCTCGCGTCAGTGGGCCACGCAGATACGACAGAGCCCAACGTGTTTCGAACAGTTCAGGCGCATCGTCGTGCACGTTGTTCATCAGAAAGATGCGCTTGTCGAGTCCCGCCAGCAATTGCTCCATCGCTTGCTTGTCAAACTTCTGCCCCGTTCCGGCAGCAATACCTTCGAGTCCTTCGAGCACACGTGCTTTGTCGCGTTCCGTTTGCAGGCGACCGATAAACCATGTGCCGGTGTTCGCGAGTCCTTTGTAATCGAGATCGACCGGATTCTGTGTCGCCAGGACTATTCCCAAACCAAACGCACGTCCCTGCTTCAACAGCGTTAGCAACGGCAGCTTCGACGGCGGATTGGCGACGGGCGGGAAGTAACCAAAGATCTCGTCCATGTAGAGAATCGCGCGCAGGCTCGTCGTGCCCGATTGGGTTCTCATCCAACCGAGCACCTGATTCAGGAGCAACGACACAAAGAACATGCGTTCAGCGTCGCCGAGATGCGCGATCGAGAAAATCGAGAGACGCGGTTTGCCACTTTCCGTGTGAAGAAACTTCGGAATATCAAGTGCTTCGCCTTCCATCCAGCTCGCAAAACTCGGCGACGCGAGCAGATTGTTGAGCGCCATCGCGAGTTGAAAGCGATCGTCGGCAGGAAAGAACGAATCCAGATCCATCACGCCGATCTTTGTTATCGAAGGCGATTGAACTTTTTGAATTAGTGCGGCGATGTCGAGATCTTTTCCGTTGGACCACTCCTGGTTGAGGATGTTTGAGATCAGTATGTGTTCGCGACTGCGAACCGGATCAGCTTCGATGCCGACGAGCGCGAGCAGGCTCGTGACAGTCGTGTTAATTCGTTCGGCGAGTGATTCGTTGTCCTGCCTGATTGCTTCGGGCGGCGCGGCGAATGATTTGAGAATTGAGACGGGCAGACCCGCGTTGCTGCCGGGTGTGTAGATACGAAAGTCAGCGGCTTCCTTTAAACGTCTGATCCGATCTCCGTCTTCGCCCCATTTAGCGAGACCTTCTTTCCAGAGTGTCGCCTGCTGTGCCGGGTCGACGCCTTCTTCCACCCACGGCGCGAAGTCTTGCGGCGCGAGATCGGGGAAGGTAAGCAGGAGATTACATAAATCGCCTTTGGGATCGATGATGATTGCCGGGATGCTGTCGATGGCGGCTTCTTCAAGCAGCGAAATGCAGAGGCCGGTTTTTCCGCTGCCGGTCATGCCGACGCAGACTGCGTGAGTGACGAGATCCTTTGAGTCGTAGAGCAGTAGATCGTCGTTTGATTTGTTTTTGCCGAGATAGAAGACGCCTAGCTTTTCAAAATCTTGCATCGTTCTTTACCCTTAGGCAGTTTTGGACATGATTAACAAGATTTACAGGATGTACATGATTGAATCTTTGTAAATCCTGAAAATCATGTTAATCCTGTCTCCACTTAGTTCGGGTATACGCAATCCGGAAGCCGTGACGCTCCGCATTTCTCTGTGAGCCGCTACCGGGATCCGCGGCCATCATCGCAATCGTACAACCACGAGCGGCTGCATAACGCAGTCGTTCCTCAAGCAGCGCAAGCTGCGCGCCTTGCCTGCGTGCGCTCGGAACCGTGCTCGCACCCGCCAGTAAAGCAACATCCCCAGCAATCGTCAGCGCTCCCGTCGCAATCGGTTGCTTCTCCAATTCGGCGATGAACGACAAGCTTTTCGAGTGTGCAGTGACCTGATTCAACTCCCGTAAAAATTCAGCGATCTCAGCAAACTCACTCCAGCCCTCCGACGCGGTCTGCGCCCAGAGATCCACTTCATTCTTTTCAATTGCTCTTACCGTGATTCCGGCATTTCGTGATGCATCCAGACGCAACGCTTTATCAATTGGTCGATACAACACGTTCGAAAACTCTACCGGTTGATAGCGACGATCTCTAATCAACTCAAACACGGATGCATCAGCGAGTGGACAGACCTCATGAAAAACTTCCGCGCCTCTCGATCGAAAGAACTCTTCGATAGTATCTAACTGCTCGGCCGAGATCGGTCCAGCGATTCCCAGTCCAAACGTCTGCGTCAACGGCGAGCCGACGCCATCAAACATCGCATACGTACCCGCGACCTCGAGCCACGTCGCATCTCGATCGGGAAACGCCTTCGTCCGGGCTTCGACAAAGTCAACGTTGCCCTGCGCCTCAGTACGTTCGAGACGCCGCGCCAGATCGATGTCCGCAAACGGATAAGCCAGGCTCACCGTTTAGGAACCGCCTTTCTGTACTGCAAATAGTCGCCACTCACCGCAACCCGTCAGCATATGAACACCACGCTCCTCAAAACGAATTCCCGAGCCGGCTACGAGATCCTTAACTGTACTTGAAACGAGTACTTCACCCGCCTCAGCCTCGTTGGCAACACAAACACACATCTCAGCAGCGGCGCCGGTCACCTGGTTATCGATGATTTCACACTCGCCGGTGTGTAGGCCGGTGCTGGTTTGTACCCCCAACCGCGAAGCGTATTCAGTGATAGCAGAAGCACAACGAACTGCGCGTGCCGGACCGTCAAAGATCGCGAGCAGACGATTCTCGAGAATGTCGATCTCGCGGCCACGGAACCACTCAATCTCTTTCGTCAGGTGTGCATGCAAGCGACGCCACCATTCAGCCCAACGCTCTGGTCCAAGTCTGTCAGCCTGCTCTTTTATGCCTACCAGTCGTGCGACCATCACTGTTGCGAGCACGGTGTCGGGCTCGATCGGGTGTCGCACACCAGTCAGAAATTCTTCAACCTCATCGAGGATCGCATCCTGGTCGCCGACAAACGGGAGATGGTCATCGCCGGGTAACTCGATAAACTTCGCGCCCGGAATTCGCTCTGCCACGAAGCGTCCTTCTTCGACTTTCAAACACTGATCATCCGCGCGATGAATAACGAGCGACGGTACACGTATCGAAGGCAAAACGTTGCGCACGTCGATCTCGGCATTCATCTGTGTCAGCGCGACGGCGGCGCCCGGACTCGCTCCCATGCGCAGGTAAGTTGCCCACCAGTCGCGAAACTGCGGATCGTGAGCGACACTCGGTGCGCGTTCGTCGATCCCGACTGGTCCACCCCACTGCTTCCGCATCACTTCGAAAAACTGTTCGCGCTGTTCTGAGGTTGGACCCCACGGATACTCCGCGTCGCGAACTCGTTTCGCGTACGTTCCGATCATAACGAGCGCGAGAGTTTTTTCAGGATAGGTGGCAGCGAAGAGACTGCACATTGGACCACCTTCGGAGACACCACACAACGCCGCGCGTTCCGAGCCGACTGCATCCATCACGGCGCGCACGTCGTCCATACGCTGTTCGAGTGTCGGCAGTTGGTTGATGGGGACGCGGTCTGAGAGACCTGTGCCTCTCTTATCAAAAAGAATCAGACGCGAAAACGATGCGAGTCGCAGCAGGAAGCGCGCAAAACTCGGCTCGCGCCAGAAGTACTCCATGTGTGAAACCCAGCCCATCACGAAGACCAGATCGAGCGGAGCGTCGCCGATGACCTGGTAAGCGATGTTCACGTCGCCGCTTCGCGCATACATCGTTTCGGGTGGTCGTTGCTCGAGCTTGTGAATGACGTTCGCAGACGGCACGTCAATGATGTGCGCACCGGAAATGAGAGATCTGTCGTCCTGATCGTCGCGTTCGACGACGATTCTTGCCCGCGTTCGTTCACGCACGATCATGGTTTCGTCATCGCCGCCGGTTGTTCTGACATTTGCGACGAAGCGATAACCACGCTTCGGAACGGTCTGAATGTATTGTTCGCCTTCTTTACCTTCGCCGAGTGCCTTTCGCAGGATGGAAATGTTTTGGGCGAGGTTGTTCTCTTCGACGAAGCTGTCGGGCCACACCTGTTCCATCAACTCTTTTTTGGTCAGGACGTGGCTGGAGTTTTGGAGCAGCACGAGCAGCGTGTCGAACACCTTCGGCGTCAGCGACACCTCGCGGTTCTCCTTAAAGAGCAGCCGCTCTGTCGTATCAACCCGAAAGCCGTCGAATATATAGAACCGTCGATCCATACTCAGACTCGGAACGAACTGTAGGGGCGGCCCTCCGTGGCCGCCCGTGGTTTAGCTCACGAGACTCAGGACACGGGCGCCGTGGTTTTTCAGCGTCGTGTTAAAACCACGGGCGGCCA
>DASTVU010000593.1:0-4167 GCA_035758935.1 Pyrinomonadaceae bacterium
CGACGACGCCCGTACCTCGAACCCCGTGCTCTAAACCACGGGCGGCCACGGAGGGCCGCCCCTACAGTACGTTCCGCAGGGCATAAAATATGCGCATCGCCCTTACACTTCTCGGTATCGTGCTGTGCCTGTTCTTGATTCAGGCGTCGGCGCGATTTGGTTTCTCGAGGATGCTTGCGAGATTTGCGCTCATCGAGAACTCCATCCCCGCTGCGGATCAGGCGGTTCAACTCACACCGTCTGACCCTGACGTACATCGATCACGAGCAACCATTCTCAACCGTCTGCAAAAACCTGCAGAAGCCGCTAACTCACTCGCAACCGCCGTCAGCCTACGCTACCGCGACGACATACTCTGGATCGACCTTGCCAACACGCGCGAAGAACTCGGCGACACCGGCGGCGCACTCGCGGCTTTGGACCAGGCAGTCCGTTGGGCGCCACACTACGCGCACACGCACTGGCAGCGCGGCAATCTTCTTCTGCGCATGCGAAGACCAGTCGATGCATTCAGCGAACTCCGCAGCGCAGCAACGGCGAATCCAGCTTACACACCCAACCTGATCGATCTCGCTTGGGGCATCTCGGGCGAAGACATCAAAACAACCGAGTCAGTACTCGAAATAAAAGACGACACAACACGACTCGCTCTTATTCGTTTCCTCGCACGAAACGGAAAGGGCAGGGAAGTCGTCGATCAAATCGCTTCACTAACCACACCTCCTTCCGCCGAACTACAAAATGAAGTTGCTCGTCTGCTGTTCTCTGCAAAAGCTTATCGTGAAGCATTTGCTCTCTGGCGCGTCGCGAATACAACACAGCTACCAATCAACGGCGGCTTCGAAGATCCAGTCGCTTTCAACGATATCGGCTTCGGATGGGTCATTGCTGCTGATCAAAAGAGCCGTGCAGCAATCGACGTTTCCGAAAAGTTCGGCGGCGCAAAAAGTCTCCAGATCAATTTCGACGGCGCCTGGGCTCAAGGCAGTCCGCTGTTGTCTCAGACAGTCGTAATCGACCCAGGCAAGTCTTATCGTTTATCCCTCGCCGTTAGAACAAAAGATCTTGTAACTGGTGGTCCGCCAGTGATCCTCGTCAACGATGCCAACAACAATCAACTGCTGGGACGCTCGGAAAACCTGCCCACCGCGACGACACCCTGGCGCACTCTAAACCTAAACTTCAACACCACCGCAACCTCACAAGCGGTTATCATTCGCCTGCAGCGAAACAGTTGCGACTCGTCACCGTGCCCGATCTTCGGTACTCTTTGGCTGGATGAGTTCCATATCGAGCAGACTGAACCCACGTCCCCGAGGTAGTTTAGGTAGATGTCCAAACAGAGATTAGCTCCCGAGCCGAAGGACATCTTCATCGAACGCATGTCCGAGCATGATCTGCTCGAAGTCGTTCAGATAGAGGAAGAATCCGGGCTGAGTCGTTGGGGTTGGGCGGCATATTACGCGGAATTGCAGGGCGCGAACCGCGACTTGATGCTCGTGGCGCGACCGTCAAAGTTTGCGACGCAGGACTCGCCGCCGATCGCGGGTTATATCGTGGCTCGGGAAACTGCCGGGGAGTTACATATCAATAACTTTGCCGTTCGGAACGAGTTCAGGCGTCGTGGCATCGGCGCAACGTTACTCAATCAAGTGCTGGATGAGGCCCGTCAACGCAAAGCAAACGCTGCATTTCTTGAGGTTCGGAGCACAAATCACGTGGCCCAGGCGCTTTACGAAAAGTGCGGTTTTCGGGCCATCGCGAGGCGTACGAATTATTACTCGGAACCGAGCGAAGACGCCGTTGTGATGAGCCTGGAACTGGGGTGAATTACCCGCTTGATTTGGCCACTCTATTGGGCTACCATTTTTCCCGTGCGACACAATCACATGGAGGTCCCAGGCCTTGACCTCCCCATCACCATCCTGCCCACTTTCATTCGTCTGAAAGGAGACATGCACGAACATGGATATGGCAACCACGGATAGTCTTAAAGAAGAGTTGATAAACAGAGACCCAGAATTTCGCGAATTAGCCAGAGAACATCATAAGTACGAAGAACGCCTTAGTGAATTATCAGCTCTTTCCTATCCGAGCGACGAAGAACAGCTGGAGGAAGTTACTCTGAAGAAGAAGAAATTAGCGTTGAAAGATCAGATGTACTCGATCATGTTGCAGTACCAGAAAACTCAGAGCTTGAGTCACTGAAACTGCGGCGCAGTTTCTCCGAGCTAACAGAATTGAAGGGGACGTAGAACCAAGAGTTTGCGTCCCCTTTTACGTACGAAGGGAACACTTAGTGCTTGGTTTGTGCTTGGTGCTTTGTACTTTGTGCTTTGAAGAACAAAAAACAAAGTTCTAAGAACAAAGCACATATTCGGTAACTTCGTTGCGAATAGTTAAAGAAAGCATCCCATATATCGTGGTTCCCGTGCTGCTCGGTGTGGCGGCGGCGGCTTTGGGCTTTTGGTACGTTGCCGGATTTCTCTTTCTGTTGACGCTTTTTATGGCGTTCTTTTTCCGCGATCCGAAACGGGTGCCGCCGTCGGATCCGGATGTGGTTGTTTCGCCGGCTGATGGTCGTGTGACGCGAGTTGGGCCTATGGCCGCAGAAGCGGACGCGCCGACGGTTGTCAGTATCTTCTTGTCGCCGTTTGACGTGCATATCAATCGTTCGCCAATTCCCGGGAAGATCGTTGACGTGAAGTATTCGCCGGGCAAGTTTTTAATGGCGACAAACGAGAAGGCGAGTCTCGTAAACGAGCAAAATGCGTTGACGATTCAGGGCGAGAAGATTACGGTTGTTTGTAAGCAGATTGCCGGCATACTGGCGCGACGGGTGGTTTGTTGGAAAGCGAAGGGCGATAATCTGAAGTTAGGCGAGCGCTTTGGGATGATCAAGTTTAGTTCGCGTACTGATGTTTTGCTCCCCGCAAATGTGCAGGTCCTGGTTAAGGTAGGGCAGCGCGTGCGTGGTGGGACGACGGTGATTGGGAGAATCTCATGAGTCTGACAACAGATGATGTGGAGCGTCCGAATCCCCCGCGTAGAGGAGTAAAGAAGGGGCTTTATTTAATCCCTTCTGCGTTTACTGCGGGCAACATCGGTATGGGATTTCTTTCCGTGATGGAGTCGCTGCGCGGGTTTCAGCTGCTTGGTAAGACTACTCCGGATCTTATAGGGGCCAGAGATCACTTCGACAGTGCGGCAATCGCGATTGGGTTTGCTTTGTTGTTCGACATGCTTGATGGTCGCATCGCACGGCTTACTAAGACTACAACTGAGATTGGCGTGCAATTGGATTCAATCGCGGATGTGATCACGTTTGGTCTCGCGCCGGCAGTACTCGCGTACGTTTGGGGATACGGATCTACACTCGCCGAAGGATCGGACCTTCATCGCTTCGCCTTTTTTCTCTCGTTCATGTACTTGATCTGTGGCGCGTTTCGTTTGGCCCGATTTAATGTCCAAGCCTCGCGCCCGCGTGTTCTGGCTGAAGGTAGTATCAAGGTAGATAAGAAGAGCTTTGTCGGTTTACCCATTCCCGTTGCTGGTGGTCTGATTGCGGCGCTCGTCCACTTCTCACCCGTACCACTGATTTATTTCGGAACTGAGCGAGCAAGGATCTACTCAGCTTTGCTGATGATCCTGGTAGGGTTCCTGAGTTTGATGATGGTCAGCACCTGGCGCTTCTCAAGCTTCAAGACTGTTGGTACGAGCAGTCGCAGCATGCGACCAATCATCCTCGCCCTCTCTGTGATATTGCTAATCATCCTGTACTCGCGGTACGTGCTCCTCGCGATCGTCGTCGGTTATATTCTGTATGGGCTACTTTCGCGGATGTTCGGAATCTTCTTCCGCCGCGGTGAATCTGCGGAAGGGAAGATCGAACCAAACCCCGTGAGCCGGCATTAGGTTGTTACACAAGAAGCACAAACGCGACTTCATTCCTCCGGAGGCCGCTACATGTCTCAAGTCTTCATCAGTTATCGCCAAACCGACGTCCGCGCCTTTGCCGAGTGTTGTCTCGCAGGGCGTCTCCTTGGAGTGCGGCGATGATCAAGCTGTTTATCTCTAATTGGGATTTGGTTTTGAAGCAGAGTCTTTAGGGCGGGCAAAGGCTAGCAGACCGTGTTCGGTTGTAAGAATTACGGCGTCGCCGACGAT
>DASTVU010000594.1:0-3492 GCA_035758935.1 Pyrinomonadaceae bacterium
GATGTTGAAGCTGCTCTTCCCTGCTCTTCGCGTTGCTCGCATCGATCGCGACACTACCGCGCGCCGGAAAGTCTTCGAGCAATCGCTTGCTGACTTCAGTGCGGGCCGGATTGACACGCTCGTTGGAACTCAAATGTTGGCCAAGGGCCACGACTTTCCGAATGTGACGTTGGTGGGCGTGGTTTCAGTCGATGCTGGTTTGGCGTTGCCGGACTTTCGTTCCGCAGAACGGACTTTCCAGTTGATTACGCAGGTCGCAGGGCGTGCGGGACGTGGGGATCGACCGGGGCGGGTCCTGATTCAAACTTATCACCCTTATCATTATTCGTTGCGACACGCGTGCGCACAGGATTATGAAGGGTTCTTCGAGGAAGAGCTTCGGTACAGGCAAAACCATGCGTACCCGCCGTTCGTGGCGCTGGCGAGTTTGCTTATTCATGGTCCGGATCTTGGTCGGGTGCGTTCGGACAGTCTCGAACTTCGCAAGCAGCTCGACCTGGTGAATCAGGAACGGAAGTGCCGGATACTTGGTCCCGCGCCTGCGCCGCTTTCCAGGTTGAAGGGTGAGCATCGATTTCAGATATTGATTAAGTCGCGAAGTCGAAAGCATCTGCGGGAGGTTGCTGACGCGGCGTTGAAAGCTGTTTCCGACGGTGGTGTGAATTTGAGATCGATTAATCTTGAGATTGATCCGGTCTCAATCATGTGATGGACAGGATGAACAAGATATGAAGTTATCAGAACTGGCAGAACGGACTGGCGCTCGTGTTGAGGGTGTCAATGACGATTTAGAAATCATTGGTGCTGCGGGGCTAGATGAAGCGGGTGAAGGACAGGTCACATTCCTCGCGAATCCGCGATACACACCTCGCGTCAATAGCACACGCGCCTCTGCGATCTATCTCAGCGAGGACGCCGAGACAGACCGGCAGATAGCGATACTGCGCGTAAAGGATCCGTATCTCGCGTACACGCGTGCGCTCAGAATCTTCAATCCCGAGGCTGAACTCGAGCCGTTCATTCATCCATCAGCCGTTATCGATCCGACCGCGAAACTTGCCAAGCGCGTGGCTATCGGCGCGTGCTCGGTGATTGGCCGTAACGTATTCATCGGCGATGATGTGCGGATCTATCCGAACGTGACAATCTACGACGACGTCACGATCGGCAGAGGCTCAGTCATACATTCCGGTGTCGCCATTCGCGAACGCACAGTCGTGGGTGAACGAGTCATGATTCACAACAACTCTGTTATCGGTTGCGACGGATTTGGTTACGCTAAAGACGAAGAGAAACACTGGTTGAAGATCCCGCAGACCGGGCGAGTTGTGATCGAAGACGATGTAGAGATTGGCGCTGCTACAACGATCGATCGTGCTTCTGTTGGCGAGAGTCGCATCGGACGCGGATCGAAACTCGATAATCTCGTGCAGATTGGTCACTCGTGTACAGTCGGTGAGGACACTCTGCTTTGTGCGCAAGTCGGACTCGCGGGAAGTTCGCACATCGGCAATCGTGTAATCCTCGCGGGCCAGGCTGGCGTGGCCGGTCACTTAACGATCGGAGACGATGTAGTTCTAACAGCCAAGAGTGCGACGAGTCACGACATTCCGGCGGGCAAAGTTATTTCAGGAATTCCAGCGTTTGATAACAGGGACTGGCTGAGATCTACGGCGGCGTTTCGCAGGTTGGGTGAGATGCAAAGGACTCTCCGAGATCTGGAACGGAGAGTTAAAGCAGCCACAGATAAAACGGATTAACACGGATCTGAATGCATTTCTTATCAGTGAAGATCCGTGTAAATCAGTGGCTAAGTTATTGCGCCGCCGTCAACAATGACGACTTCGCCGTTCATGAAACTATTTCGCTCGCTCACCATGAACGCCGCATATTCAGCGAGCTCTTCCGGACGTCCAAGCCTGCCTGCGGAGGTCCAGAAATCATGCATCTGTAGCAGACGATCCGGAAGCGCCTGAGCAAGATCGGTATCGAAGATTCCCGCCGCAATCGCATTTACACGCACACCAAACGTCGCTGCTTCTCGTGACAAACACTTCGTGAAACCGATCATTGCGGCTTTTGAAGTGGCGTAGTGAACTGCCGTCGGGAGGGCACGCATAGCGCCGATCGAGGTGATGTTGAGGATGATGCCCTTGCGCTGGCGGATCATCTGTTTGTAGATCGGTTTTGTGACTGCAAACAGGCTGTCGACATTCGTGTGAATCACCTCGTCCCAGGCACGGTCAGTGGTGGTAGCAAAGTTGTCACCGCGATTGATCGCCGCATTGTTGACGAGAATGTCGATACCGCCCCATTTTTCGACCAGTTCGCGCGTCAGTTTTTTCATTCCGACGCGATCGACGACTGAGACTTTTGCGCTGAATGCCTTGCCGCCATGGGCCTCGATTTTTTGACTGATCTCGGCGGCGAGGTCCTCGCGTGAGTTGTAGCTGAAAGCCACATCCGCGCCTTCGCGCGCGAAGATTTCGCAAATCGCCGCACCAATGCCACGCGTTCCGCCGGTTATGAACGCGCGCTTTCCCTCAAGCAAAAGACTCACAGATGATTGTTTCTCCTAAATTTGGACGGGGCTTAAAGTTAACGCCGCGGGGCAGATTAAAGCGTGAAAGCGCCGTACAGTCAATTAGCGCCGCTAACATGCGGCCGCACACTGAGTATGGCGGAGAGGGAATGCTGGACGAAATCGGTGCGAATTTCGCTGTAATGAATTCCCTGTCGCAGGCCGCCGAGAGCGAAGTCGAGGTTAGGGAGTATGGCTCGATCTCGCTCCTGAATAATCAATCGATCGAGAAACGCGAAGCCTCGTATAAGTGAGTCTCGATAACTATCGGGACGTCCAAAATCATCAAAAAGCTTGGGTGCGGCGGTGTCACGAACCCATGTCTCTGCAACTGATAATGCTGCGGCGATGCCTTCGAGATACACGGCAGTTGTGTAGCCCGGCGCACCCGGTTGATGATCGTTAATAAAGCCACCGGTCTTGTCTTGTTGGTAACCTAACAACCAGTCGGCAATTTCAAAAGTCATTCTGATGAAGTTCCATTTCCCGGTAACTTGCCACCACCTGGCGAAAGCCTGCGTCAACCAGGACGCCTGGCCAAAATGGCGTTTGTAAAGAAATCTGTGCCGGTAGTATTGAAAGGCGCGACGGAGGCGTTCTTCGTCAATCTCGGAGACTTTCGCTTCACAAGCGACTGCGAGAGCTAGCAAGACTTGCCCGGGAAAGTACTCCTGGAAACCGTCAGGAGATGGATCGTTCGAATTGTGATGAGTGATGATCCGCCCGTGCGGGAGTTCCACGCAACGCCATAGTGTAGCTGCGAGATCCCTCATGAGTTCACGACGCGGATCATTCTCGGGAAGATCACTGAGCGCGAGTAAGAGAAAAGAAGTTTCAGCTACGGTTGATGTTTCACTCTCCACTCGTAACCAAACATCATCTCCATCGCGAACTAATTTCGCGAGCAGTGA
>DASTVU010000595.1:0-9092 GCA_035758935.1 Pyrinomonadaceae bacterium
CGAAATGTGGTTTTTGCAGAGCCGTTCAAAGCAGCCATTGCGGAGAGAATGATCTTTGATGTGTCAGTGCCGACAACGACATTCGAGCCCATCTCAACTGTAATGGGACGCTCCGTATTCTCGCGCAACGTGAGGCAAGGGATTCCGAGAGCCGTAGTCTCTTCCTGAATACCACCGGAGTCTGTCAAGACTAAACGAGCACTGCTGGAGAGATTGAGAAAGTCGAGATAGCCGAGCGGTTCGACAATCCTCAATTCCTTTATCGATTCTACACGCTCGCTCAATCCAAGCTCGGCAATCGTCTTTTTCGTGCGCGGGTGAACTGGAAAAAGAATCGGCAACCGCGCTGAGATCGCTTCGAGCGCGTCAAGAATGCGATTAAACGAATCGCGCATATCGACGTTTGATGGACGATGAAGAGTCAGCAACGCGTAGTCGATCCCCGTCAATCCCAAGTGCTCTCGGGTCGGCAGAGCACGTGCAACATTCAGGTTCTTTTGCAGCGAATCGATCATGACATTTCCCACGAAACGAATTCGCTCCCTGGGAATGCCCTCGGCCAGCAGGTTCTCATCCGCATCAGGTGAAGGCGTAAACAACAGGTCTGCGATCTGATCGGTTAATAACCTGTTGATCTCTTCGGGCATCGTGCGATCGCGACTGCGCAGACCTGCCTCAACGTGCGCCACCTTCACTCCGAGTTTCACACAGACAAGGGCGCACGCGATTGTCGAATTTACGTCGCCGACGACCAGCACCCAATCGGGCTTTTCTTTCAGGACAACCGGCTCGAAGCGTTCCATCACCGCAGCGGTTTGCGCCGCGTGTGAACCGGAGCCGACACCGAGATGGACATCTGGTTGAGGAAGATCGAGATCGCGAAAGAACGAATCAGACATCGTCGCGTCGTAATGTTGTCCGGTGTGAACAACGAGCGGCTGGAAGGCTTCCGGACGCTTTTTCATCGCGGCCACAATCGGCGCCACCTTCATGAAGTTGGGCCGCGCCCCGACGACGTTTATGACTTTGAGCATTTGTGCTTTGTAACTTGGTGCTTTGTACTTGGTGCTTTGTTCTTTGTTCGTTTGCCGTGCCAGCTCCTGCCCAAGCACTAAGCACAAAGTACAAAGTACAAAGCACAACCAAGCTATAACCGAATAATCCGTGCTTTGCTTTCGCGCCTCACATCGCCGTTAAGCGCGTTGCGCGTGTCGACGATCAGCGTGCCCAGCGAGCAGACGCGCTTATAGTCGATTTCACTGTGGTCGGTGACGATGATCACGCAGTCGGCAGCTTCAAGTTCTTCGTTGGTGAGTGAAACAGACGCCAGCGGTTCTCCAACGGCGTCAGTATGCGCGTCGTCGAAATGAACTTCCGCCACGAACGGATCGTGATACCTGACGTTCGCGCCTTTCGCACGAAGCCGATCGATAATCGACAGTGCCGGGCTTTCGCGAACGTCGTTGACGTCTTTTTTGTATGCAACGCCCAACAGCAAGACGTTTGAACCCTTCATCGCCTTGCGTTCGTCGTTCAGTCCATCCGCAACTAGTTGGACCACGTGCTCGGGCATGCGTGAGTTCACCTCTTCCGCAAGACTGATAAACCGTGAATCGAACCCGTGCTGCCGCGCCTTCCACGAAAGGTAGTGCGGATCCAGCGGGATGCAATGCCCACCAATTCCCGGCCCGGGATAAAACGGCATGAATCCAAACGGCTTGGTTGCCGCAGCCCGAATCACTTCCCACGTGTCGATATTGAGCGCGTAACAAAGACGGGCCATCTCGTTTGCCATGCCGATGTTCACTGCACGAAACGTGTTTTCCAGAAGCTTTGCGGCCTCGGCAACTCGCGCCGAGCTCACCGCATGCACGTCGTTCACAATCTGTGAATAAAGATGCGCGGCAACCGCGGTTGAATCGTCAGTCACGCCACCAACGACCTTCGGAATGTTATGCGTCAGAAATTGCGGATTGCCGGGATCGACTCGTTCCGGCGAGAACGCCAGCAGGAAATCTTCGTCGAGCTTTAGTCCTTTTTCTTCAAACATCGGGAGCAGCACTTCGTCAGTGGTGCCCGGATAAGTGGTCGACTCAAGAATGATCAGATGACCACGGCGCAGGTTCTTCGCGATCTGTTCGGCGGCCGCGAGGATGTAAGAGACATCGGGTTCTTTCGTTTTCCGTAGCGGCGTCGGAACACAGATGATAATGGCGTCGCACTCACGTAAATGGTTGAAGTCCGTGGTGGCTCGCAGCCGCTTTGCGTCGACCACTTCCTTCAGTCGTCGCGCAGGCACGTCGCCGATGTAGGAATTGCCGGCATTAATCTGTTCCGCCTTTGATTCGTCAACTTCAAAACCCGTGCTCTGAAACCCTTTGGAAGCAAATTCCACCAGCAGCGGGAGACCGACATACCCGAGACCGATGACCCCAACGTGTGCTTTCTTGTTTGTTATTAGATTGATTAGGTCGTTTTTCATCCTGTGGCAAACTCCAAACCGAACAGACTAGGTGACCCCTCGATCAGTGTCAAGCAAGGGTTTCATCCACAGATTACGCAGATTTCACTAAAAACAATCTGTGTAATCTATGGATAGATCTGTGGCACTATACCCGCCGCGCGAATGAGCAAAAAAGCTCCCCAAAATCTCCTCCGCGGTCTAAGCCTGCTCGATGCCACCACGATCGTAGTGGGCTCAATGATCGGCTCCGGAATCTTCATCACTTCCGCTGAATCGTCACGCCTCGTCGGATCGCCGGGGTGGCTGCTTGCCGCCTGGGCTCTCGCGGGCGTGCTCACCATCACCGGCGCACTCTGCTGTGCGGAACTGGCAGCGATGTGGCCGAAAGCCGGTGGACAATACGTGTTTCTGCGTGAGGCGTATGGGCCATCAATCGGATTTCTTTTCGGGTGGGGATTGTTTCTGATTATTCAGACGGGAACGATTGCGGCAGTGGCTGTGGCTTTCGCAAACTTCAGCGGCGTGCTCACCAGCAGTATATCAGGCGACAGTTATCTCATTGAGCCTGTCGTCTTATTGTGGCCATTCAAAATCGCAGGGCTCTCGTTCAACGGTTATGCATTGAGTCTGTCGAGCCAGCAGCTCGTCGCGATGGTCATGATCCTGTTTCTTACATTCATCAACACACGCGGGCTACAGACCGGAAAAGTAATTCAGAACACTTTCACGTTCACTAAAACTGCGGCGCTAATCGGATTGATCTTGATTGGACTGCTGATCGGGTGGAATAGCAACAGCGCTGCTTACACGTCTTCCTGGTGGGCATCATGGGAAAACGGCTGGACACCGACGGCATCGCAGGTGTGGTTTGAGCCCTCGGGCGAAGGATTGCTCGTGCTTGCATTGTTGATGATGCTTGGCAGAGCGATGGTTGGACCACTGTTTGCGCAGTCCGCGTGGAACAACGTCACGTTCACGGCCGGCGAAGTGCGCGATCCGGGTAAGAATCTGCCACGCGCGCTGTTGCTTGGTTGCGGGATTGTCGTCACGCTGTACCTGCTGGCGAATCTTGCTTACGTTGTGACGTTGCCACTCTCAGGAATTCAAGGCGCGCCACAGAATCGCGTTGCGACTGCGCTGATGCAGGCGGTGTTGGGTAGCAAGGGCACTGTCATCATGGCGCTCGCGATCATGATTTCGACGTTTGGTTGCAACAATGGATTGATACTGGCCGGCGCGCGTGTTTACTACGCGATGGCGCGCGATGGGCTGTTCTTCAAACGCGTGGATAGCGTGAATGCTCATCATGTTCCGGCTGTTGCTTTGATCGCCCAGGGATTGTGGGCCTCGTTGCTCGTTCTTCCTCGTACCGTCACGATCGATCCGCATAATGGTCTTTACAGGCATGGAAACGTCTACACACAACTGCTCGAATACATCGTTTCGGCGGATTTGGTTTTTTACGTGTTGATGGTTGGGGCAGTGATTGTGATGCGGCGGAAGGCTCCGGAGATTGAACGCCCCTATCGAACGATTGGTTATCCGATCGTGCCGCTGATTTACATCGTGCTGGCGGGATTGTTCATCATCGATCTCGCCATTCTGGCGCCGTCGACGTCGGGGATTGGATATTTGCTCGTGTTTACGGGTATTCCCATCTACTTTGTTTGGCGAGGTAAGCGTGGACAGGATTAATAAGATTTGCAAGATGAACAAGATTGAATCCTGTTAATCTCGCAAATCCTGTTAATCCTGTCCAACTATTTCACCCATTCATCAGCGATCTCGGTTTCTACTTTAACCGGCACTGTCTTCAAATACTCCTCACCCGCGGCGCACATCACGCGTTCGACTTTAGCCGCGACATCTTCAGATTCATCAGCGTCAGCTTCCACGACAATCTCATCGTGAATGATGTTCACGACTTTCGCGTTCGTCTCGCTCAACTCTTCTTTCAATAACTTTAGCGCGCGCTTCAGAATGTCGGCACTCGTGCCTTGTATCGGCGTATTCTTCCCGTTGCGCTGGGTCATCGAGATCTGTTGCCTGTCGTTCTCGTCATACCGGAAACGCACGAGACGCCCTGAAGCCGTGCGTGCCTGTCGCTCGCTCACCGCCCGGTTCGCAGCTTCGCGCAGGTAAGTATCGAGCTGTCGATACGTTCCAAAGTAGCGGCGCAAGACATTCTCCGCGTCTGACACACTCAATCCGGTCATCATCGCAAAGCGCTGCGCACCGATGCCGTAAACCACGCCGAAATTCAATCGCTTCGCAAAGTCGCGTTGCTCTTTCGTGACCTGGTCCAAGGAGGCATTAAAGACCTGCGCTGCCGTCACACGATGCAGATCCGCTCCTGAATTGAACGCCTCGATGAAACCACGATCACCTGAAAACTCCGCGAGGATGCGCAACTCGATCTGCGAATAGTCAGCAATGATCAACTTCCTTTCCTCGGGATGACCACTGAAACAACGCCTGTATTCGACCGCGTGTGGCACCTGTTGAATATTCGGATTTGTACACGCAAATCGCCCGGTAGGTGCGCCTATCTGCCTGAAATCCGCGTGCAGACGCTTCGTTACGGGATTGATCAGATCGATCATGTTTTCGCCGTAACTCGTCAGAGCTTTCTGCACGGTGCGATATTCGAGCAACGTTCCGATGATTGGGTATTGCGCCGCGAGTGGCTGGAGTTTCCAGTTACGAGTTGAGTCAGGAACGGGAATGCCGAGACGGTTGAGCGCCCTGGTCAACTGCTGTTGCGAATCGAGATTGATATCGTCGCGTTGTGGACCACCAAACAGCGTGCCCTGCGATGACTCCTCGGCCAACACCTGCTGCAACTGTTCCGCAAGTTCGACTCGCTTCTTTTCAACAATGCCGAGCTGATCGAGCCAGCGGTCCTTGTGCATGTAGAAGCCTGCGAGCTCGATGTCGACAACGGGCATCACGCATTCAAACTCGAGCTGCGCACACTTCACTAAAGATTCCGACTTCAATCTCTCGATCAACTTTTCACGCAAAGGCAACAGAACTGCCGCATCACGCGCAGCGTACTCGAGTTGCGCTTCCGATAACTCAAAGTTCCAGTTTGACAGCCGTTCTGACTTATCCACTGCCTCGTTCAGGTAACGGCTGGCGACCGTCTCGAGGCCGTGACGTTCTTCAATGTCACCGGCCCCGACAAGTTGGCTCGCCAGCAACGTGTCGAATAATCCGACCAGATCGACCCCGAGGTTGTGCTTGATAAACTTTGCGTCAAACTTTGCGTTGTGAGCGATCTTGATTGGCCGCGGTGCTGCGAGCAGACGACGAAGTGGTGCGAGTACTTCGTTCTTCGTAGAGTCTCCGTTAGCGAAGTGATCGAAATCTACGATGAAGACGCGGTCTGTGGTCGCGAGTTGAATCAGTCGCAGGCGAGAGGTATACGGATCGAGATCGGTGGTTTCTGTGTCAAGGCCAACCACCGGTTGCGTCGCGAGGGTTTCGATTGCTTTCCGAAGTTCATCGGCGTTCTGAATTAGCTGATAATTCATCAACAAATATAAGTCCTATAGGTCGTGCAGGACCTATATTAACCAATTTAACCTAGCGCCATGAGTCGCTTCAGCATAAAAATCTGCCCTTTATGCTGCGCTTCGTGATCGATCAGGTGATGAAGAATATAGCGGAGATTATATTCGGTAGCCTGACCTTTCCGTTCGAAAGTGATGATGCGCTCGAGATCTTTGTCGTTGTATGAGAAAAGCACGTCGCGTGTTTGGTTGCGAATCTTTTCAATTTCGCTCAGACAAAACTCAGCCGTGTAACCATTTCGCGCCACTCTTTCAAGGTCGTCCAGTATGTCCCAGTACGGGGCGTTCTTAACCTCCTCGGTAAGTTCCTGCCCACTTACAATCATCTTCATCCAGAACCATTCCGCTTCACCGATGTGCAACACGAGTCCACCGATCGAATGGGCGCCGAGAAAAGCGGGCTTGCCAATCAAATCGTCGGGAATCGTTTTTACGGCAGCACTTAGTTGGCCGCGAACTTCCTCCATGCCACTGAGGTAGTAACCAATATTTGTCGCTAACCCTGGATGTGAAATTAAGAGTCTGCGTCTCATGTCAACTAGTCCTTTCGTTCGGATGCGGCCTTACTAAGATCAACAAAAGCGCCGCTGCCGTAGCTCCCATCGAGGCGCTAATTAGGAACGCTGTCGTCGGCCCTTTCCAGTCCCAGATCATACCCATCATGAGCGATGCAGGAAATACCGTGATGCCGAAAGCGAGATTGTACAAGCCATAAGCGGTTCCGCGTTGTTCCGGACGCACGAGATCCGCGACCAGCGCTTTCTCTGCTCCTTCAACAAGTCCGAAATAGATGCCGTAGATCAGAAAAAGGATCCAGAGTGAAGCTTTATTCGTCGCAAAGGCAAATCCGGCATAGACCGCCGCATACAGAATCCAACCGGAAACAATCAAACGCTTGCGACCTAATCGATCTGAAAGATCACCACCAAACAGCGAGCTCAAAACCTTCATGCCGTGATGTGCCGCCCAGAGCAACGGCACCATGGCTACAGATACACCTGAATCCATCGCCCGCAGAATGAGAAAACTGTCAGAAGAGTTAGAAAGCGTAAAGAGAGCAAGCACCAGAAGGAAGCGCTTGAAATTACTGTCAAACCCACGCAGCGAGAGTTTAACTACTTCGGTTCCGCGTGGGGCCTGCACCGGCGATTCTCGCATGAAGACTACCGCGACAATCACCGCAATCAATGCCGGTATGGAAGCAATCAGAAAAATGCGCGAGAACTCTCCAGTAGTGGGCGACCTGGAATTTGCTACGAATAGTACGACCAGCAGATAGCCGATGATGGGACCAATCACGGCGCCGCAGTGGTCCATGGCTCTGTGAAAACCAAACGCAATACCGCGCTGCTCAGTTCGAACCGTGTCGGCAATCATCGCGTCGCGCGGCGCCGTTCTGATTCCTTTACCCACGCGATCGGTAAGCCTGATCGCAAGCACCTGTGTCCATGTCTGCGCGAACGCGAGCAGCGGCCTCGCCAGCGACGCGAGAGAGTAACCCGCCACGACCAGTGCTTTTCTTTTCGCGAGCCGATCGCTGAGATAACCCGCGAACAGTTTCAACAAACTCGAAATGGACTCGGCGAGCCCTTCAATCGTCCCGATCGCTTTAGCCGAAGCTCCTAAACTGGTAGCCAGAAAAACCGGCAGGAGTGGATAAATAATCTCACTCGACGCATCATTCAGCAGACTCACCAACCCAATCGCAAACACATTCCTCGGCAACCCACGATACCGCCGCCACAATCCGTTAATGTGGGCCATGGTTTGCAGAACTAAGGTTTGGCGTAGCTTGCCCTCACGATGGTCTTGATGTTTCCGCGCACGTGGAAGTCGCCTTCGATGTCGACGCGTAGGGGGTCGCAGGCGGCGACGAAGTCTTCGAGGATGACGTTGATTACGTGCTCGTGGAAAATTTTGATGTTGCGGAAAGAATTTATGTAGAGCTTCAAGCTCTTTAGTTCAATACAACGCTCGTTTGGAACGTATTCAAGACGGATGGTGGCGAAGTCGGGAAAATCCGAGAACGGACAGATCGCTGTGAACTCAGTGATCTCGAAATTGATTTTGATCTCGCGACCCGGAAACTCGTACGGGAACGTGTCCAGCGGAAACAAATTCATCTCCGCTCTTGGCGTCGACTGAATGTCGAGGCACTGCTGGTTTGGCGGCGGTACAGTAACCATTGGAGCCGGATCTTAACAAAATCCGTGTGATCCGTGTTATCCGTGGCTAATACTCTGCTGCCTGGCGATTTCCTCCCCTGTCGAAAAACTTGATCAGGACCACTCCAGCAATGAAACCGCCAATGTGCGCCGCATAGGCAACGCCACCCGTCTGCGAACCACCACCAAGCATGCCGAGCCCGCTAATCAATTGGAACAGGAACCAGATTCCGATCGCCACATAAGCGGGAACGGCGGTAAGAAAGCGGAATAGGATCACAGTCACGCGTCGTTTGGGATGCAACAGTAGGTAACCACCCAACACACCGGAGATTGCTCCGGAAGCACCAAGACTCGGAACCAAAAGACTGCTTTCGTTGCCCGCGAAGACGCCCGTCGCAAACACGTGGGCCAGCGAAGCGATGATGCCGCACAACAAATAGAAAATGACGTACTTTACATGTCCGAGACGATCTTCGATGTTGTCACCAAAGATCCATAGGAAAAGCATGTTACCGGCGATGTGCGCAATGCCGCCGTGCATGAACATCGACGTGATGAGCGTGAAGTAAACCGAACCGGGAGTCGGACCAAGACCGGGAACCTCTATTCTCTGCCCTGTAATCGGATGTTCCAGTATGCGCGCCGGCGTGACGATGTCAGTGCCGCGAAGAATTTCGGCGGGAACAGTCGAGAACGAGTACGTAAACTGCTCGTTACTTCCGATTCCCTGTAGAACAACAAAGACAAAAATATTGAGAGCTATGATCGCGTAATTAACCACGGGCGTGGTTTGTCTGTCGGCATTGTCGTCATACAGTGGAAAAACCATCGTCCATCACCTCCGTGGAGTGCGGCGGCCTGACGCCGCTTTGGTCTTGGTGCAGC
>DASTVU010000596.1:0-8326 GCA_035758935.1 Pyrinomonadaceae bacterium
AAGCGGTGTCAGGCCGCCGCACTCCAAAGATCTTCTTCACTGATGCGGTGATGAAAGACGTTTCGGCGACCAGGATTCGACGACTGGCAAGTGAAGATCGAACCGACGAGTTAACCGATCTTTTACCAGGGCCAGTGCTTGAGTACATAAAGAAATACGGAATTTATCGAGAACTGAATGAAGCAAAACTCTACAGTTAAGGAACAGTCGTTAAACCCGCAACCCAACGTGCGGTCCACTCCTCAATCTGCGCCGGTTGAAAGTCTCGACGAGCGCGTGCTCGCTGCACTTCACGCTGCCAGTGAGAAGAAGGCCATCGAACCCGTCGTCCTGGATTTGCGCGAGATCGCCAGCTTCACCGATTACTTCGTGATCGTGAGTGGTGCAAACGAACGGCAGGTGCAGGCAATTGCGGATGAGGTGTACGAAAGTCTGAAGAAGTCGGGCCATGCGGCGGCGCGAATGGAAGGCTACAAGACCGCCGAATGGATTCTTTTGGACTACGGCGATTTTGTAGTGCACGTGTTTGAGCAAAAAGCGCGGAAGTTTTACGACCTCGAACGTCTCTGGCGCGAGTCGAAGCGAGTCGAGTTGCCGGCCGAATTTACGGGCGGTAATGGCAGTTCTTTGAGAAGAGAATCGTGATCGAACTTTTTGCGCGCTCTCAGGGAATGCGCGAGGCTGTTAGTCTCGCCGAGCGCGTAAGTTCAACCGATGCGAATGTTTTGATCACGGGTGAGTCGGGAGCGGGGAAGGATCTCCTCGCGTCGTTCATTCACTTGAAGTCAAAGCGTTCGGCGCATCCGTTTGTAAAGATCGATTGTGCAACGCTTCCGGGCGAATTGCTTGAAGCAGAGCTTTTTGGTTTCGAACGCGGCGCGTTTACCGGTGCGGTTGAGGCGAAAGCAGGCCGCTTTGAAGCCGCACACAAAGGCACAGTCGTACTCGATGAAATCGCGCACCTCTCAACTGACTCGCAAGCGAAACTGCTGCGAGTGATTGAGCGGCGCGAATTCGAGCGTCTCGGTGGACGCAAGACGATTAAGCTCGACGCGCGTTTGATAGCTTTGACGAACGTGGATCTCGATGCGGCGGTGAAAGTTGGTCGATTTAGAGAGGACCTTTTTTATCGTCTCAACGTAATAAACATTCGCGTTCCTCCTTTGCGTGAGCGAAAGGAAGATCTTTCTCAACTGGTCGAGCATTTTTTGAAGCTCTATTCCGCCAAGCACGGCCGAAATGTTCAGCGTGCCGCGACAAATGCGCGTACGTTGCTGAAGACTTACGACTATCCGGGAAACGCTCGCGAGCTGGCGAATATCATCGAGCGTGCTGTGATTGTCGCCGAAGGAAAGAAGCTTGAAGAGCACGACTTGCCGGCGGGGTTCAGTGCGGCTGTGAGCGCGCAACAGCTTAAAGAGAAACCGCGTAGTCTGGCGCAGGTGGAGGCGGCTTATATTTCGGAGATTCTGGCCGCGACCGGCGGTAACAAGACCGAGTGCGCGCGCATACTCGGAATCAGTCGCAAGAATCTTTACGAGAAGATTGCGCGCTACAAGATTTAACTAATCTGCGTAATCTGTGGACTGATGCGGCTGCGAATCATCTGGATCGGAAAGACTCGAGATGCGAGGCTGCGCGCCCTGATTGATGATTACGCTGAGCGTCTTGGACATTTTGCTCGCTGCGAAGTGACTGAGCTGCGTGAGGTTGGACGTACTGACAAGGCGGGCATCGATAAGGAGACGAAACGCATCTCAGACGGACTCCGAGCTGGGTCGGTTACGGTGCTCCTGGATCCAGACGGCGTTGAGTGGACTTCCCAACAGCTAGCGTCCCAGGTGCAGAGCTGGGAGGGAAGTGGGATCAAAGAAGTCGCCTTCGTCATTGGCGGACCTAATGGTGTTGCAGATGATTTCAAGGCGCGCGTTGACAAACGTTGGTCCCTGTCGCGGCTGACGCTGACGCATGAGATGGCGCGAGTTCTGTTGTTTGAGCAGTTGTATCGAGCGTACACGATCATTCATGGTTTGCCATATCAGAAATGATCGCAACCGGCAGCTAATATCAAGTAGGGTGGAGGGGTAATATAGATAATGGATAAGAGGCGCACAAAGGTTTTCCGAGACAAATTATTGGACCGCCGTGAAGGTCTCGTCGGACAAGTGCAGGCGGCGGAGCTTTATAGTCGCGAACGCGACGCGGAGGCTACGCAGGACCCGGCAGACATGGCGGCGAATGCTTATACAAAAGAATTACTGGTATCGATGTCTGACAATGATCGTCAGTTATTGAACCTGATCGATGAAGCGCTAGAGCGAATCGAAACATCCGGTTATGGGAAGTGTGTTCACTGTGGCGAAGCACTGCCCGAGAAGCGTCTCGACGCGGTGCCGTGGGCGCGACACTGCGTTCGTTGCCAGGATCTGCAGGAGCGCGGATTGCTCGGCGACGATGAAGACTAAGCCTGTCTTACGTTTGAAATAGTTAAAGCGGCCTCCTCGATTCGGGGAGGCCGTTTTGTTAGCCACGAAAAGGCAAAAATAATGAGCCTCACACACGCTGGTGAAATCATTTGCAATGCGATCCTTACGCTTGCATATCCACAAATCTGTGTAATCTGTGGTCAGAGTGTTGAGCAGAGAAGATTCGACGTGGCGTGTGAGTCGTGTTGGCAGGGAACACGGATCTTCGCGGATGATGACGAGATTTGTTGGAAATGTGGCTCGCCGGGACCTGCTTGCGGGCGTTGTAAGTCGCTGACTTTCACGGTGGCACGCGCGGTGGGGATGTACGAGGGTGCGTTGCGGGAGTCGGTCTTGATGTTGAAGCGACGGCCGTACGTGCCGCCACACGTTGAGAATCTACTGGTCGCGGCGGCCAGGCGCGAGCCGATGAGTGAGAGCACGACAGTTATGCCCGTCCCTTTGCATTCGGAACGACGACGAGCGCGAGGTTTCAATCAGGCTTCGGTGCTTGCGCAAACGCTTTCTAAGAGCCTTCGGCTACCACTGGATGAGGTAAGCCTGTTGCGGGTTTCGGGGTCGGAAAAATACCGTGCTGGTTTGGACGTAAAAGGACGCCGTGACACCGTCGCGGGAGCTTTCAAAGTCAGTCATCCGAGGCTGGTTGCGGGCGAGGATATTCTCCTCGTTGACGACGTGTTTACTACCGGCGCGACCGTGTCTGCCTGTGCCGAGGTTCTGATCGCGGCCGGTGCCAAAAGCGTGTTTGTATTGACTTTAGCCAGGGCCTGAGCCCGTCTATAACCACATAATTTTGACACCCTCTTCCGCGCTCGCGTAATATCAGCGCTAATGAATGGCAGGGTTTTAGTTCTTAATACTTCCTTTGAGCCCATCAATGTGTGCACCGAAAGGCGCGCTGTAGTGATGATCTTTAAGGGAGTAGCGCGCGTGGAGGAGCACAACGGTCACATCCTCCATTCGCAGAAACTCACCATTCACGCACCTTCTGTTATTCGTTTAACTGAGTACATCCACATTCCTTTTGAACGTCGATCACTCTCGCGGAAGAACATACTTCTGCGCGACCATTCGACCTGCCAGTACTGCGGCACGCACTACCCGCCATCGGAGCTGACGCTCGATCATGTGCTGCCACGCTCGCGCGGAGGGGAGTCCGCGTGGGATAATCTGGTTGCCTGCTGCAAGCGTTGCAATCATCGAAAGGGAAACCGGACTCCGGAAGAATCCGGGATGCACCTATCGCGCAGGCCTCGTGGGTTCTCGCTACACGTAAACCGGCAAATTATGCGGTACCTGGGGAGAGCTGACGAGACGTGGAGAAAGTATCTGTTCTACGAATCAGACGGTCGGGAATAACTGGCTT
This sequence comes from Pyrinomonadaceae bacterium, assembly GCA_035758935.1. GTDB lineage: Bacteria > Acidobacteriota > Blastocatellia > Pyrinomonadales > Pyrinomonadaceae > PSRF01. The sequence goes on from DASTVU010000596.1 coordinate 3,853, forward strand.
CAACTCAGCGCGGCCCCATAGAAAGAGGAAATCATGAATCAAACATTTTTGGCGATCGCGGGACTCGGGACCCCGGAGCTTATAGTCATCGTGCTCGTGGTCTTTTTGCTTTTCGGCGCGACCAGGCTGCCTCAATTGGCGAAAGCCCTGGGCCAGAGTAAGAAGGCGTTTCGAGAGGGAATTGAAGAAGGCGAACGCGAACCAGTACGTAAGGAAGTGAAGGAGTAAGTTGGATCTTTGTACTTCGTGCTTTGTACTCTGAAGTGTCGCGCTCCTGCTCAATACCGAACCTACCAAGCACAAAGATCCAAGATCCAAGCTCTGGTTTGTCAGTGACTATGAGTCTTCTGTCCGACGATCAGAGTCGCTTTCACGGAAAGCGCGAACTCCGCCTCATGCCTCTCTTCGTTTATTAATCGAGAGATCTCGCTAAACAACCCGGCCCTCTTATCTTCAGGTACGAGGGCCAACCAATCCTGCATTAAAAACTCTGCGACAAGCGGAGAGCTTAGAAACTGTTCGCCCGACTCAAAGTCAAACTCCTCGATTCGAGTCCAGGACTTAACGTCTCTTAGTCCTTCGTCCTCGGCGAGGTGTTCGACGTCGGAAACAGTGGGCAGTTCCGTGATCAACTGCTCCACGTCGGATTCGTGATCGAGAAGACCGTTGTTGTGTAGTGCCTCCCAGTAGATCGAGAAGAACTCGCCAAAGCTTGATGCGGTCGGCAGTGTTAAAACGACAGTTGCCCCCGGCGCCGCTACACGCACGAGTTCTGAAAACACTCTTCTGACTCTCTGTCGTGCGACCAGTGAAGCATTTCCGATAACCAGATCGAAGTTGTTGTCATTCAGGTTGAGTTTATCGAGCGGAGCAGTATCGAAAGTGATCTGTTCGTTTGTAGCAGTTGCTTTTGCTCGTGCCAGCTCTGTGCACTCCGGATTCTCGTCAATGCAAAGCAGTTCGAGTTTTTCACTAGCACGCTCGTGCAACGCCATTGCGTGTCCGCCGGTTCCTGCGCCAAGGTAAAGCGCCTTTCCTTCTTTGGGAAGCTCGACGTGTTCATCGATTAACTCTGCGAAACGTTCGCCCCAATCAGGTGCGATGAATAAGTCCTGAAGGAATGCGAGTTCCTTATCCGACTTCCTGTTACTGGTCACTCTCAATATCCTTATCCCTCGTTTGTGCCGGTAGTCCTTCGTCCGAAAAGTATTTTCTGCCTCGTAGCTGTTCAGGCAAACACTCCATTTCGTCTTTGGCTGCTTGGTCGCTGTGGACGTAGCGATAATCTTTGCCGTAACCGATCTGCTTCATCAACGGCGTCGCTGCATTTCGCAAATGAAGCGGCACTGGTATCCGTGCTGTCTCTTCCGCATCTATCAAGGCCGCATGATATGCGCTCTTGACCGAATTCGACTTAGGTGCACGCGCGAGATAAATCGTCGCCTGCGACAAGGGAAACAGCGCTTCGGGCAGACCAATCAGTTGCACGATATCGGCAGCAGCCGCTGCCTGGACCATTGCTTGTGGATCTGCGAGCCCGATGTCTTCGGATGCGAGAATACACAAACGACGCGCGATAAAAATCGGATCGGCCCCACCTTCAATCATTCTCGCGAGCCAGTAGAGCGCTGCATCGACGTCTGAGTTTCGCAGTGACTTAATCAGCGCGGAGATCAGGTTGTAGTGTTCTTCGCCACCTTTGTCGTAGGCGTAATGAGCGCGACCGAGCGCCTCGATCACCGTTTGCTCCGATACCGTTCTTACGCCGCTTGCATCAGGCGTTGTGGATTCAACCGCGGCGTCGAGGGCGGTGAGTGCTACTCGCGCGTCGCCGCTCGCAGAGTGTGCAATCCGTTCCAGCAGTTCGTCTGAAACCGAAGGATTGAAACTCGCGAGACCACGTTCCTCGTTCGCGAGTGCGTTATGGAGAACGGTTTTGATCTCCTCGTCGGAGAGTTGGTTGAGAACCAAAACTCTGGAGCGTGACAGGAGCGCGCCAGTGACTTCAAAAGAAGGATTCTCGGTGGTGGCGCCGATTAGTGTGATAGTGCCATTTTCGACGGCGTGTAAGAGTGCGTCCTGCTGTGACTTGTTGAAACGATGGATCTCGTCGATGAAAAGAACTGTGCGTTTGCCGTAACGCTTTTCAGCCTTGGCGCGGTCAATCGCTTCGCGCAGATCCTTCACGCCTGAAAAGACTGCGGATAAGGCGATGAAGTTGAGTCCGCTGCTGTCAGCCAGCAGACGCGCGAGTGTGGTTTTTCCAGTGCCGGGAGCGCCCCAAAGAATCAACGACGGTAACGCGCCGCCGCCTGCGAGCAGTCGTCGCAGGATGCGGCCTTCCCCCACGAGGTGTGTCTGGCCGACAAATTCCGCCAGGGAACGCGGTCGCATGCGCTCGGCCAGTGGCGTGCCCTCGAGAGGTAGCGTGACGTCGCCGGGGTCGTCATTAAAAAGACTTCTTGAATTCCATCCGTCCATGGCGCAAAAAGGATGTATAATTATCGCCGAAAAGAATTAAACAAGCGACCAGCGAGATTATCTGACGCGACTTTAGCCCGAGAAAAAAGGTTCAAAAAACGAGGTTTTTTCGGGTAAAGCATCCAGAATCTTCATTGGAACGTGACTACGGGAATCTGCGTATAGTTGGCTGCGGGGCGATAAACCCGCAGCATTTAGGGGCCGCCACGCGATTGGAGAGCAGACGATGAGGAATGGAAGAGACATTTTGAGAATTTCGGGCATGATTGTCCTTGGGGTTCTTGTTTTCTTAGTTGTACTCCCGCTTGTGTTGAAGGTAGTGGGAATCACACTCGGCATCATAATTGGACTCGCGGTGCTATTGATTAAGGTTGCAGTAACCCTGGCGATTGCGTACCTCGTTCTAGTCGGAATTCGTGCCCTGCTACGCTAACTGTTCACTGGCAACCGAGAGTTGATGCTCCTTCTCTCGGTTGCCCGTTTCGGTACCCACCGTAGTTTCCTCCGCACCCATTAAAAGTTTGACCGCTCCTATACGCACATGCGATCATGCTGTCGATTTTTCACCTCACCTGAAGGATGGAGTAAATGACGCCAGAACAACGACTCGATCGAGTGGAACGGATATTGGGACTTTTCGCTGGAGAAGGACGCCGGTGGCGTGTGCGATCACGCGAACAGGACGAAAAGATCAATATGCTGATTCAGACTCAGATGGAGACCACTGAACAGATAAACAAGTTAACTACCAGTCATGAGCGCACTGAAGAGCAGATAAATAAGTTAACAGCCAATCAGAAGCGCACCGATCAAGCCTTGCGTGCTTTTATCGAGAGTCTTGGCAAGAAACGGAACGGTCTCACTTAAAACCCCTAAGCTTTTTTGTGGCTAAACATTGAAGCGGAAGTGAACTACGTCGCCTTCCTGCATGATGTAGTCTTTTCCTTCGAGTCGTAGCAGTCCTTTTTCCCGTGCGGTCGCGTAGGAGCCTGCTGACATTAGTTCGTCATAGCTGACGATCTCGGCGCGAATGAAGCCACGCTCGATGTCGGAGTGAATCGTGCCCGCGGCGGTCTGTGCGCGAGTGCCTTGCGGGATTGTCCAGGCACGCACTTCTTTCTCACCAGCAGTCAAAAACGACATTAAGCCCAGCAGGTGATATGCGCTCTTGATCAGTTGGTCCACGCCACTCGTCGTCACATTGAGGCTTTGCAAATAATCGACACGTTCTTCAGGTGGCAATGCCACGAGATCTGCTTCCAGCTGTGCACAAATGACCACGCATTCCGCTGCTTCCTTCGCCGCAACCTCACGAACCGAGTTCACCATCGGGTTGTTGTCGAGATCGGCGAGCGCTGACTCATCGACGTTCGCGGCATAGATAGTTGGCTTGGTTGTTAAGAGAAAGAAGTTGCGGGCGACAGCGCGCTCATCATCGGTGAGTGTGATAGTTCGTGCGGAGCGCCCCTGCTCCAGCGCCGGCAGGAGCTTGTCGAGCACGTCCAACTCCTGACGCGCAACCTTATCCCCACTCTTGAGATTTTTTTGTGCCTTCTCGCGTCGACGTTCGACAGTCGCAAGGTCGGCCAAAGCGAGCTCGATCTGAATCGTCTCGATGTCGCGAAGGGGATCGACCGCCCCTTCGACGTGAACGATGTTTTCATCTTCGAAGCAACGCACCACCTGGACCACCGTATCGGTTTCTCTGATATTTGCAAGAAACTGATTGCCGAGGCCTTCACCCTTCGAAGCGCCGCGAACGAGTCCTGCGATGTCGAGAAACTCAACGGTCGCCGGCACTATCTTTTCCGTTTTGACTAACCGGGCGAGCGGTTCTAGTCGTTCATCTGGCACCGAAACCACGCCCACATTCGGTTCGATCGTCGCGAAGGGATAATTAGCCGCAAGCGCGGAGGATTGCGCCGTCAGCGCATTGAATAAGGTCGATTTGCCCACGTTGGGCAGTCCAACAATACCTGCTCTTAACATTCAT
>DASTVU010000597.1:0-4581 GCA_035758935.1 Pyrinomonadaceae bacterium
GAGATCCAGCTATGACGAGCAACGCGAACCCGACGGCCAAACGCTTTATTGAACGCCTCAAAACCTACCAATCGCCCGCCGAACGCGAAAAGATTCTGCGTTACTTTAAAACACCGAGCGATGGCGAAGTCGATCAGTTTATCGGCGTGCGTATGGGCCAGGTATTCACGCTTGCCAAGGAGTTCATCGCCATGACGCCGGAAGAAATCGAGAAGCTGCTCGAGAACAAGATCCACGAAGTCAGGGCCGGCGCGTGCAGCATCATGGACAAGCAGGCACGCAGCAAGAAAACAACTCCGGAGCGGAGAAAGGAACTCTACGATCTTTATCTAAGGCGCCACGACCGTATCAACAATTGGGATCTTGTCGATCTCTGTGCAATTCACGTCGTCGGTGGTTACCTCTCGGACAAACCTCGCAAAATCCTCTACAAGCTCGCGCGGTCCAAGAATATGTGGGAGCGCCGCACCTCGATACTGAGCACTGCGTACTTCATTCGTAAAGGCGAATTGGACGACACCTACAAGATCGCCGAGATGCTGCTCGCTGAGAAAGAAGATCTGGTTCACAAAGCAACCGGCTGGATGCTACGTTTTGCCGGCGACAAAGACCGCCCGCGCTTATTGAAGTTCCTCGATCAACACGCCGCCATCATGCCCCGCGTCGCCCTGCGCTACTCAATGGAACATCTGGACAAGAAGCAGCGCGAGCATTACCTCGGGCTTAAGAAACGCTTGAAACCGTGAGGCGGGAGGCGTTGCACAAAAAGTCGTTCTGCTGAGGTTTCTCTGTGCGACCTCTGTGGTCTCTGTGTCTCTGTGGTGTGTTTTTGCTCGGAATTCATCAACCACAGAGACACAGAGACCACAGAGCTTGCACAGAGAAAGGCGCTATTGTGACTTTTTGTGCAAAAGCCATCGCGGGAACTGAATCTGCTCGATAAGGCGGAGGAATAATCATTGATCTCGTCACGATATAAGAGTAGTGTTATGACGTAGTTTGCTATAACGCAAATCCCCGACGAACAGTTTCTCCGTGACGCTAATCCTCCTGGCATTTTTCAAGGAGGCTTTATGCTCAGCATCAAGAGACTCGCAGCCGTGGTCGTCCTTACAACGGGTCTGCTTCTTTCAACATCACCTGAATCAGCTGCGAAGGCCAAGACGAAAAAGCGTGACATAGGTCCGCTCACTCGCGTTGAACTGAGGGAGGCAGAACGTCGCCTGTCGGAAATGGGCTACTGGACCGGACGCGTGGACGGCGTGATTGATCGTTTCACGCAAACCGCTTTAATCGCGTTTCAGAAATGGGAAGGTCGCAAAGTAACTGGCCGCCTGACACGGTCAGAGCTCAATGCAATCCGCGACGCACCTTCACCTGAGCCAAGAGACACAGGTTATAAGCACATCGAAGTGGATCTCGATCGACAGGTACTCTTATTGACCGACGATGAAGGAGCGATTACGAAAATCCTTCCCGTGTCGACAGGCAGCGGCAAACATTACAAAGAAAAACGCATGAGCGGCCTTGCTTACACTCCCAGAGGCCGATTTCGAATCTATGGAAAGATCTCTGGCTGGAGAAGATCGCCTTTAGGCCTTCTGTTTTATCCCAACTATTTTAGTGATGGACTCGCGATACATGGCAATCCTGAAGTCCCTCATACGCCTCGCAGTCATGGTTGTGTTCGGATTCCAATGTTCGCTGCCGAAGAGATAAGCAGACAACTCCCCGTGGGCACGATCGTGCTCATCTACGATAGTCAGTCGTTCGTCTCAGCCAAGGACTGGGCGCAAAAGGATAAGCAGAAAGAGATAAGTAATGATCGGTAGATTGGTGACGAAATACAGCCACGGATTACACGGATGAAGGACGGATTTGGATCGCCCGTGAAGCCATAGTTCAGCCTTCTGGGCAGCCCTGATTGACCGTCCCGGTCGGGCTTCCACTCATACGAAACCGATGGCCGTCGAGGTCTTCGACGAGCATCTCGCGAGTTTGCCATGGATAGTCTGTTGGTGGGTCCAGGATGATCGCGCCGCTTTTCTTGTACTCTTCATGAAGCGCATCGACGTCGTCCATGAAGATCGACATCCACATTCCGGGTTTACCCTGACAACCCTGACATAAGAAGATCTCGACCTTTCCGCGTCCTACACAACCGAAGTCAGGCGGGTCACCCCAATCCCACATTTTTTCAAAGCCCAGCTTTTGAACGTAGTAGTCGAATGATTCTTGAAGATTCTTCACGTTGAGGATCGGCGTTGCCACTTTGAAGTCGCTCATGTTCCCATCTTAGGTTGCATTACCGATTAGCTTCAACAATAAATCCGCGAACGGCGCTTATCTTGACGCGAACGGCTTTCATTTTAGGTCTAATATAGGACCACAAATGAATACAAGTACTCCAAATCAGTTAAGAGAAGTACTTTCGACAGACAATGTCAGACTGATCGACGAAGACATTTACTCCGTACTTCCTGATGACTCATCAGAGCATCACTACGATCGAAGAGCCAGTATTTATGACTTAGTGGTAAGCACACATTTATATAACTTCGTCATGTGGGGGAGTTCGCCGCGCGATTATGCAAACTTTGGTAGCCAAGCTATTAATTTCCTCGCTGAGGGAATACTCCTGGACGCGCCCTGTGGGTCGCTGCTCTTCACTGCGCCAGCTTATTTGCAGAGTCACCGGCAAATCGTGGCTATTGATCAATCAGTAGCGATGCTGAAACGTGCTCGCAAGCGATTGGTGGAATTAGCCGGTTCGATGCCCTCGAATGTGACCTTGCTGCAAGCAGATCTCAGTGATCTACCTTTCCGTCCTGGCAGCTTCCGTACCGTTCTTTGCATGAACGTATTGCATCTATTTCAAGATGCCGCGGGTTTGATTTCAAGCCTCAACATTCTACTTACTAACGAGGGATGTTTATTCCTAACGAGTCTGGTTTCGAGTAATCGTTTTATCGGAGATGCTTATCTTCGCGCACTATATTTGACGAAAGAATTCGTTCGACCGAGGAGTCGCAGTGAATTGGAGAAGATAATTAACGACTCCGGGACGCGTGAAGTGAGTTTGAGCGTCAAAGGAAATATGGCATTCGTGATCGGGAAGAGTTAGTTAGCCACGGATGACACGGATCATCCGTGGCCAATACTTACATCGAATCCGGTATTTCAGCCTGGACAAGAAGTGTCAAAAGCGATAGCGATTCCTGCCAACCGAGATAGCAGGCTTCAGCCGGAATGACAGCCGGCACCCCTTCCTGCACGATGTTCAGTTCGGTTCCGACAGAAACCTTCGTCAACGTGATCGTCGTTTTCATTTCGCCGGGCAGATTCGGATCGTCGAATCTGTCGCTGTAGACGATGCGTTCGTTCGGCTGGAGCTCGAGATACTCGCCGCCGAACGAGTGGCTCTTGCCCGTGCTGAAATTCGTAAACGACATCTTATAAGTGCCGCCGACTTTTGGCTCGATGTGATGAACCTGGCCCGTGAATCCATGTGGCGGAAGCCACTTGCACATCGCGCCGGCGTCAATGAATGCTTTGTAAACTCGCTCCGGCGGTGCCTGAAGTACTCGGTGCAGTCTGATAGTGTTTGTGTTGCTCGTTGTCATGAATTTTCCTCTTATTGATGAATTAACCGCCCGCGATTGCGCCGATGATGTAGAAAGGCTCTGCTCCTGATGCGATCGCCTCGGGCAATGGTGCGTCCGCCGGCTCGTGTGTTACATCCTCACCGCAGGCAAAGAATCTGAGCAGCGGTCGACGCTCACCGGCGACATGATCGCGAATGGTCCCACGCAGCATCGGATAGCGAGCTTCAATAGCATCAAGGATCGAGTGTCGTGTCACTGGACCACCAATCTCGAGTTGCACGTCGCCCGATACGCCCGCAAGCGCTCGCAAATGTGCCGGCAGTACGACCAGGATCATGTCAGCGTCTGCACCTCCACTGAGAGCACCGGCGGCAGATCGCGAACAATGGGCTCCCAGTTGTCGCCGGCATCAGCCGAGCCATAGACCTGTCCGCCTGTTGTTCCAAAATACACGCCACACGAATCGAGCGAATCGACCGCCATCGCATCGCGCAACACGTTGACGTAACAGTTGTCTTGCGGCAGGCCCTTGGTGAGGGGCTCCCAGTCGTTGCCGCCGCTGCGACTGCGATAGACGCGCAGCTTGCCATCCGGCGGATAGTGCTCGCTATGGCTCTTGATCGGCACGACGTAGATCGTCTCCGGCTCGTGCGCGTGAATGTCAATGACAAATCCGAAATCGCTCGGCAAGTTGCCGCTGATCTCGTGCCACGAATCGCCCGCGTCGTCGCTGCGCATCACGTCAAAGTGTTTCTGCATGAACAGCAGATTGGATTTCGAATGATGCATCGCGATGTGATGTACGCAATGGCCCACCTCCGCGGTTGGGTTGGGCATGAACTCCGAATACAAACCTCGATTGATCGGTTTCCACGTCGCGCCAGCATCATCGCTGCGAAATGCGCCGGCCGCAGAGATCGCAACAAAGATCCGATCTTTATTCGCATGGTCCAACAGAATGCTGTGCAGACACATG